>CAXMLU010000829.1:0-3541 GCA_964194255.1 uncultured bacterium | reverse complement strand
GCAGGTCACGGGCATAACGGGCCACGGTGAGGGGATCCCTGGCCACCCGCCGGTACATGCCGACGTTGCCGAACTGCACGGCCGGGTAGCCCCTGAGCACCGGGGAGTGCGGGTCGCCTGGCACATCGGTGAAGGCATGATGCTTGCGGTGCACGGCGACCCACTGACGGGGGCGGATTCCCGTGGTGAGCCAGATCAGGACCCGCATGACGCTGTGCAGCCACGGTTTGACCGTGAGCGACCGGTGGGCGAGGCCCCGGTGCAGCCAGATCGTCGTGAGCAGGAGGGCAAACTGGCAGACGGCGGCGGCGAGCAACGCGGCCGTAAGGACACCTGGCATCGGATCACCCTAGCAGCTGTCTACCGACCAGTAGGTAGACAGCCGGAAAGAGCCGCGATCCGCGCGGAGACGCTGGTTTTACGTAGTCTAGGGTCATGGCGGTCACCGTCCTCCCGCCCTCGGAGTCAACCCGCGACGCAATTCTGTCGGTTGCCTTGCGGCTTTTCGCCGCCCACGGCTATGACGGCACTTCCTTGAACGACATCGCCGAGGAGGTCGGAATCCGCCGCCCTAGCCTCCTGCACCACTTCGCCTCCAAGGAGGCGTTGTATCGCGAGGTATTCGAGAAGTCGCTGGCCGACTGGTTCTCGCGGGTCTTCGAGGCCATCGAGGAGCCCAAGGACGGCTGGGCTCAGGTCGATCGGGTGCTGACCGCCGCCTTCCGGTTCTTCCAGGAGAACCCGGAATATGTTCGGATCATGCGTCGAGAGGCGTTGGAGGGCGGCAGCCGGATGGGTCTCGAGCTGGGCAAGGCCCTCCAGCCTCTGATGGAGCGCGCCATTGGCTTCTTCGAGAAGGAGATGCGAGCGGGCCGCTTCCGCCGCCACGACCCCGAGCAACTGCTCCTGACCGGATACGGAGCGGTGCTGACCTACTTCAGCGACGTGCCCTTCCTGGAGGGCCTCCTGGGCTTCGACCCGCTGAGCGCGGAGGCGGTCGAGATCCGCCTGGTCCAGGTGCGCGCCTTCTTCCGGGCGGCGCTGGAACCCGAGGTGGCTGGGGGCGGCGGGTGAATCGCTCGCAGGCGCCCCACTAGGTGCCCCCCACCGACCGGCGGGTACAGGTGCCACCGAACTGCGATCTGACCCTCGGACTGGTCTGTGTCGACAAGACCGAGCCGGGTCGCACCGTCTGGCAGATGGCCGCCGATGAGCGGTTCGCCAATCCCACGGGCAGCCTGCAAGGCGGATTCGTCGCCGCCTTGGCGGACACGTCGATGGGGGCGGCGTCGGTCACGTGGGCCCGCGAGCGCAAAGTCTTCTCGGCCAACGCCGAGTTGAAGATCAGCTTCCTGCGGCCGGCGCGAGTCGGCAGCTTGCTCACCTCTACGGCGTCGGTCATCTCCGGCGGCCAGCGGGCCTGTTTTGTGGAGGCGGAGGTGGTGGACGACGAGGGCACCCTCGTGGCCAAGGCCTCATCCACCTACGTGCTGACGCCCCGAGAGTAAGGGATGCGTCTCCGTCTGAGCACGGCGCTGCTGCTCATCATCATGGGCGGCTGCGTGTGGCTCCTGGTTGGTCCCACCACAACGTTGGCGCCACGTCCAGCACCGAATCTGGCGACACCCGTCTTCTCTCCCCGGCGCGTCGCGGCCCTGCTGGTGGCCACATCAGCCCAGCTCCGCCTGCAGGACACGCTCACCACCGTGGGCCTTCCGACCACAGGCGCGTGCGTGACCGTCCGCCAAGGCGGCCACGATCTCTACCAGGCGGGGACCCCCGCCGGCCTCATTCCCGCCTCCAACCTCAAGCTGGTGACGGCCGCGGCCGTGCTCAACCGCATCGATCCGAAGGAGCGGTTCGTGACCGAGGCGCGCGCCGCCGCCGCGCCAACGGCCGGGGTCATCGACGGACCGCTCTACCTGGTGGGAGGCGGAGATCCGCTGCTGCGCACCGCCGACTACATCCCGACCATGCGCTACACCCCGCAGATCTGGACCCACTTCGAGGATCTGGCCAGCGCCGTCGTCGCCGCAGGCGTGCATGAGATCCGGGGCGGGATCGTCGGCGACGACTCCCGCTATGACCGGCAACGCTTCATACCGACGTGGAAGACGTCCTATCGCACCGATGGCGAAGTCGGCCCGCTGAGCGCGCTGTCCGTGAATGACGGCTTCGCCCGCTACACGACCCGCAAGGAGGCCGCCGCCGATCCCGCCTCGCAGGCCGCGGGTGTGCTGGCCGGACTCCTCCGGGCTCGGGGCGTCGCCGTCGGGGCCGACGCATCGGCCGGCCAGACTCCGGCCACGTCCGTCGTGGTTGCGTCGCTGTCCTCGCCGCCGATGTCCGACGTTGTCGATGAGATGCTCGACGTGAGTGACAACAACGCCGCCGAGCTCCTCACCAAGGAACTGGGCAAGCGCTTCGGCGGGGCACCGACCACCGCCGCCGGCCTCGGTGTCATCCGCGACGCGCTGGCCCGGATGGGCCTTCCCGTCGCCGGGCTCACCGCCGTCGACGGATCGGGCCTTGACCGCTCCGACCGGGCCGCCTGCGGGTTGATCGCCGGAGTCCTCGACCAACAGGGCGCTACCGGCAACTTGGCCCATGGGCTGTCGGTCGGCGGCAAGACGGGCACCCTGGTGCATCGCTTCCAGGCGCCGGCGCTGGCCGGCCGCATCCTGGCCAAGACCGGCACCCTGGATGGCGTGTCGACCCTGAGCGGGTTCGTGCTCGGCGCGCCCCCCGCGCCCGGACCGCCGCTGGTCTTCTCCATCATGCTGAACGGCCTGCCACGGGAGGCGGTCGGCCTGACCTTCGAGGACCGCGTCGCCGGTCTCCTGGCGGCCTACCCGCAGTCACTTCCCGCCGCCGCCCTCAGTCCGGCTGGCGGCGGATAGTGCAGGCTGCACGGCTGCCGATGTTCCCCCTCGGCCAAGTGCTGTTTCCCCATGTCGTCTTGCCCCTGCATATCTTCGAGCCCCGCTATCGGGTGCTGATGTTCGACTGCCTGCGCGGCGAGCCCGAGTTCGGTGTCGTCCTCATTGAGCGTGGCGTTGAGGTGGGCGGCGGCGACAGCCGGTTCCCGGTCGGAACCGTCGCCCGCATCGTGAAGGGAGCCGAGCTGGCCGACGGGCGCTGGGTACTCGAAGCCGTCGGCACCCGGCGGTTCGAGGTCGACGCCTGGCTCGACGACGATCCGTACCCGGTGGCGACCGTGCGGCCCCGTCCCGAGTTGCCGTTCACCGAGGATTCGGCGAGATGGCTCGAAGAGGCCGAGGTCGTGGTCCGGCGCACGCTCGGCCTGAAGGAGGAACTGTCCGAGCCGACGGTGCCAGCGACGATTGAGCTCGACGCCGATCCGGCCGTGCGGGCCTGGCAGCTGGTGGCCATCGCCCCCCTCAATCAGGTCGATCAGCAGTGCCTGCTGGGTGTCGACGACCCGTGCCGCCGGCTGGCGGAGCTAGCCCGAATGGCCACCGAGGAGGCCGGCGTGCTTGCCTACCGTCTGGCCGAGGGATAGACCGTGCCCGGCCGTTCT
>CAXMLU010000828.1:0-3492 GCA_964194255.1 uncultured bacterium | reverse complement strand
CCATCGAGGCCCGCCCGTTACCGGCGGGCCTCGGTCGTTGTTGATGGCAAGACCGCGCCACGCCATCCGGGCACAGACGTGTGGTCGGGTGGGACGTCCGCCACGTTTCGGCTGGCATCGTCATCGCCGTCAACCTCGGCCACAGCGGACGCGAGCGTTGCCGCGCCTCTCCTAGCTTGACCGGGGCCGCAAGCTCCGCATCACGGTTTCAATCAGAGAATAAACGCCATGCCGGGCATTGGTGTTGTGCACCCGGATGGCGACGATCTCGACCGGGTCGACGAAACCCTTCACCGCGACGCTCGTGACGGGGCCCGCATCTACCCACGACGGCAAGTTCCTGCGATCGTTAGCAGTGAGGACTTCGCCGCGCTGAGCCCGATCGCACAATCGAGCGGCCAGGTTCACGGCTCGACCGACGTAGTCGTCGCCTTCGAGCAGGATGACGCGTCCGGTGGCGATCCCGGCTCGCAGCGCCAGCGACGCACGCGCCCGCACCTGCTCTTCGATACCGAGCACGGACGCGACAAGCGGCTCCGCTTCCACTCCGACCAGCATCACCCCGTCTCCGAGCCATTTGTCGACTCGCACGCCGCAGCGGGGAGCGATGTCCCGCACCGCGGTACGAAGACCGAGCAACTCGGTGACGCCGGCCTGATCGCCGTGAGCGTCGACGAAGTCGGTGAAGCCGCAGAGATCGAGGAACGCGAAGCTGCGCTCGACTCGCGCTGAATCAAGGCTGGCCACGATGGCCGCAGCGTCCACCTGTGCTCCTTCCATCCTCCGGATCATGAATTTACCCGCTTCGACCCTACCGACCACTGTCGGTTACGTCGGGTGTGACCTGATTCATGGCAATCTCGCTTCGATGGTGAGATCCTCGCTTAACCCCAGCGTTGCCCAACGATCCGTCGGAATCGCCTCGAGCACTTTCGACGGAATCAGTCCGACCAACTCCGCGCCCGTGACGTCGGTTCCAGCGGCGATGGCTCGTTCTTGAATGGCCGTGTAGACCTCGTCTGGGCCGAGGATCAGCGGATCGACCAGGTTGCACGAGACCTGAATGCGGCCGCCGACGTCGAAGCCGAGCAGGCGGAGGAAAGGATTTCGTAAAGCCGTCGCAATGGAGCGCGCCATGTCCAGGTCGTCCGTCGCCAGCCACACGTTGTATGCGACCAGCACAGTCCGCGCGCCAACCGCACACGCGCCTGCGGTGGGATGCGGGAGCTCAGGGCCCGTAGCCGGAGCGAGCGTGTGGAAGGCGGTCTTGCGAACCTCGGGCAAGGACCGCTCCGGGCCATAGAGGAAGCACGGCAATAACAGTGTCTTCCCCGCCCACTGTGCGAATCGATGACGAGCGGCGATGGCCTCCTCGAGCTCGGTGCCGTCCAGGGGAACGAACGGCACCACGTCGAGCACGCCCAAACGGGGATGCACGCCGTGGTGGTCGCCCAGGTCGAGTGCCCCGACGGCGGCCTTGGCCAGCGAGCGAGCCGCCTGCTCGACGTCGTCACCGGCGAGCGTGAAAACCGATCGGTTGTGGTGCGGATCAGCGTGGACGTCGAGCAGACATGGCTGGGCGGCCGACGCCAGCGAGGAGACGACGTCAGGCCGCCGTCCCTCGCTGACATTGACCACGCACTCGAGCACGACCCCATGGTGGCCGCATTCGGTCCGCAATGACGCCTTGTCAGGCCAGCACCCGGGCCTGGCGTCGCCATCGCAGCGTTTCGATCAATTGAGGAGGAGCACGCCGTGCTTCGGGACTGGTCCGCTCATCACCCGATAGTCGGGAAAGAGCAGGTCGGCCAGCTGGCGACGGACCGGGCCAAGGTCGGGGTCAATCCACACCCCGATCGGGTATTCGATGCTCTCCGATTCGGATCCGAGCGAGTCGACCGTGTTTATGATCACTGACATATCCGCCGATTTCCCTCGGTCCGTGGAGTGCATGGACAGGATGAGTTGAGTATAAGATCCGCACCTGGGAAACCGCTGAACTCTCGCCGTGAGGTTCCTGCGAAGAATGACCCCGAGGGCCCGAGCAACTACGGAATCGTCGCGAGTGCCAATCGAGCCGGATCGGGCATGTCGTCGCGCAGTCGATAGAACGCCCAGACACCTTGTTTGAAGCTGTCGATGAACCCGGCCGACTTGAGCTTTCCCAGATGGTGACTGACCGTCGGCTGCCCGAGGTCGAAGGCGGCGGTGAAGTCGCAAACGCAGATCGCCTCGGTGGCGGCCTTGAGCATATAGAGCATCTGCACACGCGTCGGGTCGGCGAGCGCCTTGTAGACGCTGGCCAGCTCATCCACGAGCTGGTCCGGCAGAGGCGGGGCGAGAGGTACGCAGCAACCCCGGACCCGTTCGGGGGTCTCGCGGAGAGGCAAGGTCTTCGCCATGTGGTCGATTGTAGCGGAGGCATTGACATTCGTCGATGAATGATCCACAGTGAAGCATCGACAAACTTCGATCTAAGGGGTTCGAAATGTCCCGTGTGCAGCTCGCCCTCAACGTCTCCGACCTCGACGCCGCCGTCGTCTTCTACTCGAAGCTGTTCTCGACCGAACCCGCCAAGCTTTGGCCGGGCTATGCGAATTTCGCCATCGCCGAGCCGCCTCTGAAGCTTGTGCTGATCGAGGGGAGCACCGGCGGGACACTCAACCATCTCGGCGTAGAGGTCGAGTCGACCGGCGAAGTCGTGGCGGCGAAGGAGCGGCTGACCGCGTCCGGGCTCGCGACGGCAACTGAGGACGAGGTGGCGTGCTGCTATGCGCTTCAGGACAAGGTTTGGGTCGATGACCCCGACGGCGCCCCGTGGGAGGTCTACACGGTTCTGGCGGACGTCGAGATGCCCGCCGGCCAGCTGCGAGACGTGAGTCCCAGCGAGGCGCTCTGCTGCGGCACCGAGGCGCCCTGCTGCCCGCAGTGAACGAACGAGAGGATGCCTGCCTCCTCGCCCGCAAAATGACCGCGGAGTTCGTTGGGACAGCGTTGCTCGTCGCCGCCGTCGTCGGTTCCGGTATCGCCGCGCAACGGCTCTCACCGAACGACGTTGGACTTCAACTCTTCGAGAATGCGGCCGCCACGGCTGCCGCCCTCGTAGCCGTCATCCTCGTGGTCGGCCCGGTCTCGGGCGCGCATCTGAACCCCGTCGTCACGATCGCCGACCGACTGCTGGGCGGTCACATTCGGTGGCGTGATACGGCTGCGTATGTTGTTGCGCAGATCGCGGGCGGCATGGTCGGTGCGATGCTTGCCAACCTCATGTACGCACTCCCGGCCGTCGAGCTGTCGACGAAGACCCGCAGCGCCGGGCATCTCTGGTTGGCTGAGTCCGTCGCCACCTTCGGACTTCTCCTTGTGATCTTCGGCATCGTTCGGTCCCGTCGGCAGACCGTTGCGCCGTTCGCAGTCGGGGCGTATATCGGCGCCGCCTACTTCTTCACCTCATCGACGAGTTTCGCCAATCCCGCCGTGACGCTGGCCCGC
>CAXMLU010000827.1:0-2409 GCA_964194255.1 uncultured bacterium | reverse complement strand
GCTCTTACCGCACCGTTTCACCCTTACCTGTGCTGAACCCGAGAGTTCTGCCATTGGCGGTCTGTTTTCTGTGGCACTTTCCTGCGGGTCACCCCGACTGGCTGTTAACCAGCACCCTGCCCTATGGAGCCCCGACCTTCCTCGACACCGTCAAGCGGTGCCGCGGCCACCCGGCCGGCTCACCGTCCCCTCCAGTCTCTCACGGCGATCACGTGCCGACCACCCGGGCCGTGGCCCGCCGCCCCGGCAGCTTCACCACCTGGATGGCGTTGGGGAGCTGTTCTTTGATCTCGCTGGCGTGGGTGACCACCAGGATCTGACGAAACCGGCCTTTGAGCCGCTCGAGGGCGACCAGCATGCGCTCCTTGCGTTCGTCGTCGAGCGGCCCGAACACCTCGTCCAGCACCAGCAGACCTACCGCTCCGCCCGACTGGAAGCGCACGTGCTCGCTGATCGCCACCCGGAGGGCGAGGTTGGCCAGATCCGTCTCCGATCCGGAGAAGCGCGCCATCCCGTAGGCGCTGCCCGCATCGCGGATCTGCAGTTCGTAGGTCTCGGGGTCCACCTCCAGCCGGTCGTACTCCTGATCGGTGAGCTCCCCGAACAGGTCGGCGGCGTGGGCCGCCAGCCGGGGTCCGACCGTCGCCACCACCGCGTTGCGAAACGCGTTCAGCAGCTCGGCCAGCCGTCCCATGTGGCGGGCGTCCTCGGCCAGGTCGGTGATGAGCGCATGCTGCTCTTCCGCTTCGGCCAGCCGTTTGAGCTGCGCCTCGGCGTGCATGCGAGAGCGTTCCGCCACCAGCCGGGCCTGGCGGGCGACCCGGTCCGTGGTCTCGGCCGCCTCCAGCGCGGTGTCCCGCGCCTGGCGGGCCGCGTCGAGCGCGTCCGGATCAAAGCCGAGTTGCTTGATCTGGGTGCGCAGCGAGGCCAACCGCTCGGCCACCTCGGCCGCCCGGCGGCGACTGTCCGCCAGCTGTCCGGCCAGCGCGTCGCTGCGATCCAGCCGGCCCTCCAGCCGGCGGCATTCGTTGGCCGCCGCCTCGGCCGCCGCCGCGATCGCCCGCAGCTCATCGCGCTCGGCGGTGATCTTCGGTACATCGCCCGGGTCCGCCCCGAGGGCGGCGAGGGCTTTCTCGAACGCCTCGACGGCCGAAGCTCGCCGGTCGGCCACCCGCTGATATGCGGCCCACGCCTCCTGCGCCGCCTTCAACGCCCTCCGGGCGCCGGCCGCGACCGCGGCGGTTGCCTTGGCCACCTTCTCGAGCTGCTTGCGCTCCCGCTCCAACCCGGCCAGCGTGGACTCGGCCGATGCCAGCTCGGTGGCTCGGTGCGATTGCACCTGCTCGAAGGCGTCGCCCAGCGCCTGGCCGCACAGCGGGCAGTCCTCGCTGCCGGAGAGCTCGCCCGCCCGAGCCACCGCGCCGCGGGCGGCGTCTAGCGCGGCGCGGGCGCCCGCGACCCGCCCATCGATGCCGGCCAGCGCGGCCCCGGCCTGCTCCGCCTCCAGCCGGACAACCTCCGCTCCGTCCTCGTCGGGCTCTGGCGGAACAGTGACGGCGGGGAGAGCGGCCGCCGCGGCCGCGCTCGCCAGCACGGGTTCGACCAGGTCCAAGCGGGTCCGGGCGACGGTTCCCTGCGCGACAACCGGGCCGAGCTCGGCCAGGCGGGCACTCGCGCCGCTCAGCTCGGCCAGCTCGTGTTCGAGAGTCGAGACACGGGACACCAACTCGTCGTGTTCGCCCCGCGCCCCTTTCCCCTCACTCATCAGCACGTCGTGGCGCTGACGGACCTGATCGAGGGCGTCGAATGCCGCTGTGATACCGGTGGCTTGCTGCCGGGCCGCCGTCGCGGCCGTCTCCTCGGACTTGGCATCCGCGTCACGGGCGTCCGCCTCGGCGCCGGCGTCGTCGACGGTCACGCGGAGGGCGACAAGATCGGGGAGGACCTGTCGCAACTTGGCGTGTTGTTCCTCCGCCGCCCGTGCGTCCTTGCGGGCCCGATCTCTCGCCCCCTCCAGGGGGGTGATGCCGAGGAGCTGTTGGACCAGCCGACGGCGTTCCGACGGCGTCTGCTGGCTGAAGGCGGCCAGCTGCTTCTGCTCGGCGAAGACCGACGCCCGGAAGGCGAGGTCGTCCATGCCGAGTATCGAATGCACGTAGCGGGCGGTATCCTTCACGCCTTCGGCGATCTGCAACCCGTCGGCGTGCGCCTCCGCCCGCACATGGTGATTGATGCCGGAGATCGTGCGGCGCACCAGGTAGAGGTGGCCTTCGTGTTCGAACTCGATCTCGGTGACACAGTCGGCATTGACGCCGGACGTGCGCACCTCGTCCTTGGTGGTCCGGGTCCGGCCCCACAACGTCCACAGGATGGCCTCGACCAGCACGGACTTGCCCGCGCCGTTGGGGC
>CAXMLU010000826.1:0-5686 GCA_964194255.1 uncultured bacterium | reverse complement strand
CAGGACATCATCGCCATCCTCGGCATCGACGAACTGGCGGAGGAGGACAAGGTCCTGGTGGGCCGGGCTCGCAAGATCGAGAAGTTCCTCGGCCAGCCGATGTACGCAGGCGAGCCATTCACCGGGATCCCCGGCACCAACGTGCCGGTGGACGAGACGGTCGAGGCGTTCGAGAAGTTGTGCGCCGGCGAGTTCGACGAGGTGCCTGAGCAGGCGTTCGTCGCGGTGGGTGGCATCGACGACGTCATGGCCAAAGCCAAGACGTTCGAGGGGCAAGAGTGACCTTGCAGGTCGAGCTGGTCTCGCCCGAGCGAATCCTGTTCTCGGGCCCGGCCACCCTGGTCCTGTGCAGGACGACCGAGGGGGAGATCGAGTTCCTTACCGGCCACGCCCCCTTCATCGGGGCTCTGGTCGAGTATCCGGTCCGCATGCAACTCGAGGACGGAAGCACCGAACTGGCGGCCGTCCACGGCGGCATCGTCGAGGTCAACAACGACCGGCTGGTCCTGCTCTGCGACGTGGCCGAGCTGTCCTCGATGATCGACCGGGCCCGGGCCGAGCGGGCCAAGGCCGAGGCGGAGCGGCGCCTGGCCCAAGGTGACGACGATGACGCTGAAGCCGCCCTGCGCCGGGCCAATGTGCGCCTGACCGTCACCGCGTAGCCCCTTGCCCCGCGTCCGCCTCGGCGTCGCCCTGCTCGTCCCTCCCCCGATGGACGCGGCGGTGGACGCGCTCCGCCTGGCCCTTGGCGACCCCGCCCTCGGGCGCATTCCCGCGCACCTGACTCTCGTTCCCCCCGTCAACGTCCGCGGGGATCGGCTGGCGGACGCCCTCGCTGTACTTCGCGGGGCGGCGGCCGCGTCCTCGCCCCTCGACCTCACCCTGGGGCCACCGGCGACCTTCCTGCCCGACAATCCGGTGCTCTACCTCGCCGTTTCGGATCCCACCGGACGGTTGGGGACCCTGCGCGATGTGGTGTTCGTCGAGCCGTTGTCCCGGCCACTCACGTGGCCGTTCGTCCCCCACGTGACGCTGGCCGACGAGGCACCTCCCGAGCGCATCCGCGCCGGGCTGGCCGCCCTCTCCAGCTTCACGGTCGATGTCCGTGTCGACAAGATCCACCTCTTGCAGGAGATGGATGGCCGGCGGTGGGAGCCGATCGCCGACGCCGTCTTGTCCGCACCCGCGGTCGTGGGCCGCGGGGGATTGGAACTGGAGCTGACCCGCTCCGAGCGACCTGGCCCTGACGCGGCCGCGTTCGCGTCGGCCCAGTGGCGGATCGAGGGCGGCCCCCACGACGAACGGTCCTTTGCCATCACCGCCCGAAGGGAGGGCACCGTGGTCGGAGTGGCCGAGGGCCGGCTCGAAGGCGACACCGCCCATCTCGGTGACCTCATCGTCGACCGCGCCTGTCGGGGCGAGGGCGTCGGCACGCAACTGCTGTTAGCGGTGGAGTCGCTGGCGGCCAGCGAGCGATGCACGAGCCTGACCGTGCGTACGGAGGCAGGTAGTCGGGGAGAAGCCTTCTACCGCGGACGAGGTTGGGTTACCGACGCCCACCTTCCCCGTTTCCGCCACGGCGTCGATTTCGTGCAGCTGCGGCGCTCGACCGCTACGTGAACGTGATGGAACTGAAACGATCCAGCTTGTCGAGCTTGTGGTTGGCGATCACCATGCGAACCGTCCCTGACTTCGACCGCATGACCAGCGACTGGGTGGTCGCACCATTGCTGGTGTAGTGCACACCGCGGAGCGTCTCACCGTCGGTGATGCCGGTCGCGGCGAAGAAGCAGTTGTCTCCCGCCACCAGGGTCTCCCCGGTGAGTACCGCGGCCAGGTCGTATCCCTGCTCCAGGGCGGCTCGGCGCTCGTCCTCGTTGCGGGGCCACAGGCGGCCCAGGATCTGACCGCCCATGCACTTGAGGGCGGCCGCCGCGATCACCCCTTCGGGCGTGCCGCCGATGCCGAGGAGAATGTCCGCGCCGGATTCGGGCCAGGCCGTCGAGATGGCGCCGGCGACGTCGCCATCGGGAATCAGACGGATCCGAGCGCCCGCCGCCCGCACCTCGTTGATCAGCGCTTCGTGGCGGGGCCGGTCCAGGATGACCGCGGTGATGTCGCGCACCTGCTCACCTTTTGCCTTCGCCACCGCCTTCAGGTTCTCGGTGGGCGAACGATCGAGATCGATGACTCCGGCCGCCTCGGGACCCACCGCAATCTTCTCCATGTAGACACAAGGGCCCGGATTGAACATGGTGCCGCGCTCGCTGACGGCGATCACCGACAGCGCGTTGCCCCGCCCCAACGATGTGAGGGTGGTCCCATCGATCGGGTCAACGGCGATGTCCGTGAGCGGCGGGCTGCCGTCGCCGATCTGTTCGCCGTTGTAGAGCATGGGGGCCTCGTCCTTCTCGCCCTCACCGATCACCACCAGCCCGTTCATCGGCACGGTCTGCAGGATCACCCGCATGGCGTCCACGGCCGCCCCGTCGGCACCCTCCTTGTCACCGCGGCCCACCCACCGAGACGCGGCAAGCGCGGCCGCCTCCGTCACCCGGACGAGCTCGAGGGCGAGGTTGCGGTCAGGCGCCTGGCGTTCGTTGCTCTCGCGGGCATTGGTCATGGCGCGGACGATACCGGACGCCCCGGCGCGGAGCGCCACTGCCTGATGTCAGCCGAGCGCCGGCCCCGGATAGCGTAGGGGGGTGACCACGGTGCTCGAGAGGCCAGAGCGCCGTGACCCATCGGGTGCGGTCACCAATGGAGCGCACCGGTCAAGGTGGACGGTCGCCGGACTGGTGCTGGTGGTGCTGGCCGGGTTGTTTCTGCGTTTCTTTAACCATTCCCACCTGTGGCTCGATGAGACGTTGAGCGCCAACATCTCCCGGCTGCCGCTATCAAAGATCACCGGGGCTTTGCGCCACGACGGTGCGCCGCCGTTGTTTTACGTCCTCCTGCACGTCTGGATGCAGGTGTTCGGTGCGGGCGATGTGGCCGTGCGCGCCATGTCCGGCGTGTTCGCCGTGGCCGCCCTGCCGGCCACGTGGTTCGCCGGGCGCCGCGTGGCCGGGCCTCGTGGCGCGTGGGTCGCACTCGTGATCTTGTCGGCATCGCCGTACGCAGCCCGGTTCGCGACCGAGGCCCGGATGTATTCGCTGCTCTCGCTGCTCTGTCTGCTCGGCCTCCTGGCCGTGCTGCGCGCGCTGGAGCGCCCGACGCTCATTCGGCTGGCGGCCGTGGCGGGGGTCTGTGCCCTGCTGCTGTACACGCATTACTGGTCGATCTACCTGCTGGCCGTCAGCGGAGCGATCCTCGTTTGGCAGGGTTGGAGAAAGGGGTCGCGTCCGGCCCGTCTGGTGGTCGTGTCGATGGCCGTCGGATGCCTGGCGTTCCTTCCTTGGCTGCCCGTGTTCTTCTACCAAGCGCGCCACACCGGCACGCCGTGGGCGTCTCCGTCCAAGCCGTGGGTCCTGCCCTCCGTGCTCATCGACTACGCCGGCGGCGCGGCTCCGACATCGACCGCCAACCTCTTGCTGCTGTTCGCGCTGCTGTGTCTGGGCTTGTTCGGCCGGGCCGCGGACGCTCGACACATCGAGCTCGACCTGGGTACGCAGCCCACGGCCCGATGGCTGGCCGCGGTCTTCTGGGGAACGCTGGTCGTCGCCCTGCTCGCCGGGTATCCCGCCCACGCCACGTTCGTGGGCCGCTATACGTCGGTGGTCTTCCCGCTCTTCGTGCTGTGGGCCACCCTGGGTGCGTTGTTATTCCTTGACCGCAGGGTCCTCATGGCCGTGCTGGCGAGTGTGGCTGTGCTCGGCGTGAGCGCCGGCATGGCGGGAGCTACGTCGGAGAAAAGCCAGGGCGGCCAGGTGGCCCATGTTCTCGACCAGCAGGCCCGCCCGGGTGATCTGGTCGTCTTCTGCCCGGATCAGCTCGGACCGGCTGTCCACCGCTACCTGCACCGGCCGCTCGACCAGGTGACGTGGCCGTCGGCCCGAGGCCCCGCCCTGGTGGACTGGGTCGACTACCGGCAACGCATCCGCCGGGCCAGTCCGACCGCATTTGCTTCAGCCATGTCGGCCCGCGCCGGTGGACACGATCTGTGGCTGGTGTGGCGCAAAGGCTACGGCGGCCTCGGGAAGACCTGTACGACGCTGCACGACAGCCTGTTGCTCCTGCGCCCGGGAGGCGTCGCTGTGCTGCAACCGAAGGTGACCGCCGACTTCGAACACGAAGGCTTGGTCAGATATCCGGCCGGTCACCAGGGGTAGCGGCGCGAGCCATCGAAACGGACAGATCCCCCCGAAACCCCGGCTCCCGATTACCTGCAACGCCTGTGGTCGGGCAGACTGAGCCCGTCAGTGCTGACGAGGAGAGAGACGTACGTCCCATGGACGATGCCCACAAGATCGTAATCATCGGCGCCGGGCCAGCGGGCCTCACGGCCGCCTACCAGCTCGGCAAACGAGGCACCACGGCCGTTATCCTCGAGGCGGACAATGTGGTTGGCGGCATCAGCCGCACGGCCGAACGAGATGGTTGGCGCTTCGACATCGGCGGGCATCGCTTCTTCACCAAGGTTCCGGCCGTCGAGAAGCTCTGGCACGAGATCCTGCCCGATGAGGACTTCCTGCTCCGGCCCCGGATGAGCCGCATCTACTACAACGGCAAGTACTTCGACTATCCGCTCAAAGCCATGAATGCGTTGCGTGGACTAGGGATCGTGGAAGCCGTTTTGTGTGTGCTCTCCTACGCGTGGGCTCGCATCCGTCCGCCCAAGGACCAGACCAGCTTCGAGGGCTGGACGACCGCCCGGTTCGGACATCGGCTCTACCGCATCTTCTTCAAGACCTACACGGAGAAGGTGTGGGGAGTGCCAGCGTCGGAGATCAAGGCCGATTGGGCGGCGCAACGCATCAAGAATCTCTCACTGCTCAACGCCATCACGAACGCGGTGCTCCCCAAGCGGAACCAGAAAGAGATCACCTCGCTGATCGAGGAGTTCGAATATCCGAAGTTCGGCCCCGGAATGATGTGGGAGCGGGCGACCGAACTCGTGCAGGCGGCAGGCACGAAGGTCGAGTTCAACTCCACCGTCACCGGCATCGAGCACGCCGATGGGCGAGCCGTCGCCGTACTCTCGGAATCCGGCGGGGTGCAGACGCGGCACGAGGCGACCGACGTCATCTCGTCCATGCCGATCTCCGGCTTGCTCAAGGCCATGACACCGCCGCCGCCGGCCGAGGTGCTGGCCGCCGCCAACGGACTGGCCTACCGCGATTTCCTGACCATCGCGCTCGTCGTGCCGGAGGAATCCGGCTTTCCCGACAACTGGATCTACGTGCACTCTCCGACCGTCAAGTTGGGTCGTATCCAGAACTTCGGTTCCTGGTCCCCTTACCTCGTCAAAGCCGGCCGCACCTGCCTCGGGCTCGAGTACTTCGTCTTCGAAGGCGACGAACTGTGGTGCTCCAAGGACAAGGATCTGGTCGAGCTGGGCAAGCGGGAGCTCGCCGCACTCGGACTGGTCGATCCGGCCAAGGTCGAAGCCGGTTACGTCGTACGCATGCCGAAGGCGTATCCGATGTACGACGACACCTACAAGGCCAACGTCCAGACCCTCCGGGACTGGTTGGCGGCGAATACCCCAAACGTGTATCCGGTGGGCCGCAACGGCATGCACAAG
>CAXMLU010000825.1:0-4810 GCA_964194255.1 uncultured bacterium | reverse complement strand
CTCCCTCGAGGATCTGCAGGCCTACATCGATCACCCCGCCCACCAGGCGGTGGTGACCTTCCTCAACCAGGTGAGCGAGACCCGCGTCTCGTGCGACTACCACGACGAAAACATGCGGTCTTGACTGTATCTTAGTTTGGGTATATACTGCCTAAATGCCGCGAACGTAGGACGACCGCGCGCCATCACCCGGGCGGCGTTGCTGGATGCCACCGTGTCCTGCCTGGCCGAGCGGGGCTACAGCGGGACCCTCTATCCTCGGCACGATGGCGGGCGATCATGCTCGGCCGTCGCCCGAGGTGGTCCGTACCTATGACATGCCCAAGCCGGTCATCCGGGAGGCGTACTCGCAGAACCCGGCATCGCGCCGGTACGTCGTTGACTCGTTACGCAAGGTCCGTGAGCTCTGCGTCGAGCTCGGCATCGTGACCCCGCTGTCCAAGCAAATTTGGCGGGCCTTCGGTATCTGGGGCTAGCCCAACGCTCCCGACGTGCGCAACGCGCTGATGCGGGCGTCGTCATAGCCGAGCACGTCGCGCAGGACGGCGTCAGTGTGCTGGCCCACTGTCGGCGCCCGCGTCGGAACGGTCGGCGGTTCCTCTGCAAACTTGAGCGGTGACGGCAGCTGATCGGCGCCAAGCTCGGCCGCCGGAAGCCACGGCAGGCGATCCTGGAATTGCGGATCGGCGGCGATGGTCTTGGGCGTGTTGACCGGCGCGATTGGGGTGTTGACCTGCCGGCCGAAGTCCAACCACTCGGCGCAGGTCTGGGTGGCGAAGATGGTTTTGAGCTCGCGATGCAGCTCGACGTTGCCGATGGCGTGGTCGCCGTATTTCGACCCCGGCCAGCGATCGAATAGTTCAGGACGGCCGATGCCGTGGCAGAAGTTCTTCCAGAACTCTTGTTCCGATGCCATGAAGAGCACATGGCCGTCGGTCGTCTCATACAGGTTGTAGCGCACGCCTTCTTTCATCCCGGCCGTGCCCGGGGCGCGCCGCCGGTAGTCGTCGGACTTGTTGCCCGTGACCTCGGACTCGGGGCGCTCGTAGGCCTTCCATGTCTCGCTCCGCAGCCAGTCCATGGCTGCGGCGGCGTCGGACTGGGCCACCTCGAGGCGACAGCCTTCCCCGGTGGCCCGGGCCCGGACGATCCCGGCCAGGATGCCGAGCGCGCCGAAAAGGGGCCCGGCGTGGATCCCCATCGACGGGTGTTCGGGGATGTAGCAGAAGCCGTCCTCATCCACGGCCGGCGGGACGAGGCCGGCCCAGGTGTCGTACGCGATGCCGTGGCTCGGTATGTCTTTGTAGGGGCCGGTCATGCCATAGCCGGAGATGGTGCAGAACACGATGCGGGGATTCGCCTCGCGGAGGCGCTCATAGCCGAGACCGCGCCGCTCCAAACCACCGGGGCGCATTGCCTCAACCACCGCATCGGCGCCGCGAACCAGATCGAGGTAGGTGGCCACGCCCTCTTCGGTGCGCAGGTCGAGGACCAGGCTGCGTTTGCCGCGGCTGATGTGAAGGTGCATCAAGGAGACGCCGTCGACGATGGGCCACGTCATTTCGCGGATGTAGTCGCCCTGCGGGGACTCGACCTTGATGACGTCGGCGCCGAGGTCGGCCAGGTGAGTCGTGATGGCGCCCGGGCCGAGCATGGAACTCTCGATCACGCGGACGTCGGCCAGCGGCGGGGCCATCGTTCCTCCGAATCTGACGGGTCGTCACATACTAGTCAGGGCGCTTCTTGCGCTCGGCGGGGACCACGCTCACCGTGCCGTCCGTTTCCAACACGGCGAATCGGATGCCGTCGGTGCTGTCGTAGCCGCGCCCGCGCAGGGCCTCCTGCAGATCCGCGTCGGTCATTCCGATGCGGCGCAGGTGCGCCTCGACGGGGCGGCCATTGTGAACGACGAGGACCGGACCACCGCCGAACAGGTGGCGCAGCCGCTTTGACCTCGAGAAGGCCCACGTGATGAGCCGGTTGGTGATCAGCAGGGTGGTGACGCTGACCAGCGCGGCCGGAAGAGTGATGTCGCCGTGAATCATGGCCGTCTCGACCGCGCTCCCCAGGATAAGAATCACGACCAGGTCGATGACGGTGAGCTGTTCCAGCTGCCTCCGCCCGACCGTCCGCAGCCCCACCAGAAGGAACAGGTAGATCGTGGCGGTCGAGCCGGCAACCTCGGCGAGCTTTAGGGTGGTGTGCATGGCGACGGTCTGGAGCCGGATCTTCGACTATCCGAACGCTACCGGTGCGCTCATCATTGCCGCCAAGACCGCAGTCGTCTACGTCGTCTTAATCGTGGGCCTGCGGGTGCTCGGAAAGCGCGAGCTCGGTCAGATGAACCTCTACGACCTGGTGATGATCATCGTGCTGGGAAATGCGGTGCAGAACGCCATGATCAACGGCGACAACACGCTGGCCGGCGGCGTTGTGGCCGCCACCGTTCTGCTCGTCATGAATCGGTCCTTCAACGCGCTCGTGCTCAAGTACTCAGCGGTGGATCGCCTGATGGTGGGGGAGCCTGCGGTGATCGTCCATGACGGCAAACCGGTGCCCGGCGCGATGAAGCGACAGGGGATCACCGCGGAGCAGGTAAATGCGGCGCTGCGGGAGCATGGGATCGACGATCTCTCGAAATGCCATATGTGCGTGCTCGAGGTCGATGGCTCGCTCAGCGTCGTCTCCACCGAAGGCGGCATCTACCGTTCGAAGCGTCATTTCCGCGGCCTGCGCCTGCCATGAACGACCCGTTCATCTACGGAGCCAGGTCGGCGATCATGGTCGTGGTCCTGTTGGTCGGGTTTCGTCTGCTCGGCAAGCGGGAGATGGCCCAGCTGACGGTGTACGACATGGCCATGCTCATGGCACTCGCCAACGCGGTGCAGAACGCCATGACCGCCGGTCGGGGCGAACTGGTCAACGGACTGGTGACGTCGTCAGGGGTGTTGCTGACGGCGTGGGCCATCACCAAGGTGATCGCCCACCAACCGGCGGTCGAGCGGGCGGTGATCGGTTCGCCGACGATGGTGATCCACGCCGGCACGGTGCTCAAGGCCCGACTGCGGCGCGAGCGGGTCAGTCAGGAGGAATTGGCGGCGGCCATCCGGGCCCACGGTCTGGAGGATGCCAGCCAAGTCCGCCTGGCCGTCCTCGAGGTCGACGGCTCGATCAGCGTCGTGCCGTTCTCCTCGCCGGACAAGACGCCCTGACCCGGCTCGTTCCCGCCCGCCTCTTTCTCCGGCTCTTCTGCTTCCCCGGCCCCACTCTCCGCCCCATCGTTCTTCGATAAATAGGACAGAATTATCCAAAGTCCCCTGGCACGGCTCCCCCGACTGAGGCAGAGTTTGCAGGGGAAAGCGGTTACAGAGTGTTTTGCGACAACTGCGGACAGCCACAGCCGGGCAACGTCAGATTCTGCTTCGCGTGCGGAATCAAGTTGCCGAGGGAGGAGTGGTTCCTGCCCGCCGTCGTTTCCGTCCCGGCGGCCACCGCGTCGACCTGGACGCCCAAACATTTCGTCCGCCGAACCTGGCAGAAGCCGGTCCGGAGGGTGGCGATACTGCTCGTCATCATCGTCAACGTGGTCGGCGTGACGTCGGGGGTGGGCCTGCGGCCGTCGATCCTCGACCTGGCCACGACCCAGGGGAGCACGGCCGCCACGGGCGGCTCGCCCAGTCCAGGTTCGCCTGACCCGGCCGCCGCGCTCAACGTCCTGGTGGCCGCGCACCCGGGAGCCGACACCTCTGGAGCGGTTGCCACTACGGGCCCGCCGCTGGCGGTCGTCGCGTACAACGCCACCGCCGACGTGTACACCTTCGCCAAGGGAACGTGGAACCTGCAATCATCGCTGGCGCTCGACTATTTGGTCAAGCCGAACGTATCTGTTATGCACGCGGACGTCACCGGAGACGGTCGGCCCGATTTCCTGGTCACGATTTCGGACGGAGATGCGACCTTCGGCTCGGTGATCAGCGACCAGATACGCACCTGGGAAGTCGTTCCTTTCCAGGGGACCAACGGGCCCGAAGGTTCCATTCGGGCCGTGACCCTCGCCGGCGGCCACCCCGTGACACGCGACGCTCCTGGAGCGACGGTCAAGACGATCACCTGGAACTACGACGCCAACAACGACGACTTCCATTCCGTCGGGTGAGGTAGCCCTCATGTACTGCGGTCAGTGCGGCACCGAGATGCCGGGCGAGGCGCGGTTCTGTAGCTCGTGCGGGGTCACCCTTTATCGTCCGGACTGGTACATCGAGGGTGGAAGGCCGGAGCGCGCCGCCGAGCGAGTGCGGGGTGCGATCTTGTCGAGGAAGAGGGTTGCCAACAAGCGTTGTGCGACTTGTGCGACGGAGAATCGTGGCCTGGCCAGCTTCTGCCGAGACTGCGGGGCGGCCTTCCCGGCGTTGTCGGCTCGGCCCGGCCCCAAACCGACATCTTCTTCTCCGGACGTGCCGGCCAGCCGGCCGGCCGTGCGCACCGGACCGAGGCCGGCCCTTCCTGTCGCCGCTTCGCCCCCCACCGCCGCGCCCGGCAGGCGGAGAGGAGCCGTCGTGGCAGCCGCGGTGGGCTTGGTCGTTGCCCGGCGGCTCATCCGGAAGCGGTCGTCCGGCGGCACGTGACCTGTTAGGACGCCAGACGGGAAAAATCGGATGCGCGTCGAGACGCAGCGGATCGACTTTCTGCCCTCCGCCTGACAGTCGCCGAGCGCTACAATCACATGCCGTTCGAGCGTCCGCAGCGAATCGGGCGGCTGAACCGGCTGATAGAGCCGCCAATACTGCGCTCGTAGCTCAACGGATAGAGC
>CAXMLU010000824.1:0-2785 GCA_964194255.1 uncultured bacterium | reverse complement strand
GAGTAGCCCCACTCGTTGTCGTACCAGCCCAGCACCTTGACCAGACTGCCCAGGGCCATGGTCAGTGGGGCGTCGAAGGTGCACGACGCCGCCGAGCCGACGATGTCGGACGACACGATCGGGTCCTCGTTGTAGACCAGGACCCTGGCCAGCGGACCGCTCGCGGCCGCGGCCCGGAAGGCGGCGTTGATCTCCTCGACGGTGACCTCGTTGTCGAGGATGGCGACGAAGTCGGTGATGCTCCCGTCCTGGACGGGGACGCGGAGGGCCGTGCCATCCAACCGCCCCTTCATGGACTGGAGAACCAGTCCGGTCGCTCGCGCTGCTCCGGTCGACGCCGGCGTGATGTTGACAGCGGCCGCCCGGCCCCGGCGCAGATCCTTGTGCACCAGGTCGAGCAGGTTCTGATCGTTGGTGTAGGCGTGGACCGTGGTCATGAGGCCCTTCTGCACGCCGAAGGCATCGTCGAGGACCTTGACCATGGGCACGAAGCAGTTGGTCGTGCACGACGCGTTCGAGACGATGGTGTGCGCGGCAGGGTCGAACGTGTCGTCATTCACGCCGATCACGAACGTGGCGTCCGCACCGGTCGCCGGTGCCGAGATGACCACCCGGGGGGCGCCGGCCTCAAGATGGGCGGCGGCCTTGTCGCGGTCGGTGAAGATCCCGGTGGACTCCACCACCACGTCGACGCCCAGGTCGGCCCACGGCAGGGCCTTTGGGTCGCGCTCGGAAAGGACCTTGATGCTCTTGCCGTCCACCGTGATGGCCCCGCCCTCGCTGACCGCCACTGTGCCGTCCAGGGTGCCGTGGGTGGAGTCGTACTTCAGCAGGTGGGCGTTGGTGGCCGGCGGGGCCAGGTCGTTCACCGCCACCACATCGACGTCGGCGCCCGACTTCCGAGCCGCCCGGAAGAAGTTCCGCCCAATGCGCCCGAATCCATTGATTCCTACCCGTACCGGCATGGGTTGCTCCTCATCCTCGTCCGCTCGTCCGCTCGTACGCTCTATCTGACCAGTTTGGCAAGGACTTCGGCCAATCTCACCGGGTCGTGGCCGCGGTCGTCCGGCAGGGCTAGCCGGGCGGTCACCAGTTCCGGTCCTCCCGCCTCTGTCCCGGTGACGTCGCCCGCGGCCAGCGCCTCCGGGTCGAGGATCACGGCGTCCACCTCGACTCCGTGGTCCCGCAGGGCGGCCACGTGGGCGGCGGCGTCGTAGCCCGCCGACTCGTGCTCGGGCCTGAGGTTGCACACGTAGACCTTGAGGGCCGGCGTACTCGCCAGCGCCTCGCGGATCGACGGCACCGCCACCACGGCCAGCACGCTGGTGTACAGCGAGCCGGGACCGAGGATGACCTGCTCGGCGTCGGCGAGGGCGCGCAGTACCTCCGGCGGAGGCTCCGCATCGGGAGGGACGAGGCCGAGGCGGTCGATGGGTCCTCCTAGCGCGTGCTGCAGCCGCACCTGGCCCTGCACCTCGGTCCCGCCGACCATCGCCTTGAGGATCACCGGTCCTGTCGTCGCCGGCAGGACCCGCCCGACGGAACGGACCAGCCGGCCCGCCTCCTCCAGTGCGGCCAGAAAGTCGCCGCTGGCATTGGCCAGACCGGCGATCACCAGGTTGCCGAGGGCGTGGCCCTCCAGTTCGCCGGCGTCAAAACGGTGCTCGAAAGCCCGGCACCACAAGGGTTCGTCCCCGAGAGCCACCAGGCACCGCCGCAGGTCGCCCGGCGCCGGGATACCGAAGGCGTCGCGGAGTCGCCCGCTCGAGCCGCCGTCGTCGGCCACGGAGACGACCGCGGTGAGCTGACCGGCGTAGAGCCGGGCGGCCCGCAGCGTCGCGGCCAGGCCGTGACCTCCACCAAGGGCGACCACGCGCGGGCCGGAGGCGCCGGCACCATTCAACGGTTGATGTCCCGGTGGTTCACCGTGGGGTGATAGCCCTGTTCGGCGATGAGGCGGCAGATCTCCTCGGCCAGCGCGACCGAGCGGTGACGGCCGCCGGTGCAGCCCACCGCCACGGTGAGATAGGCCTTGCCCTCCTTCACGAAGGCGGGAACCAGCAACCCCAGCAGGTCGTCCAGCTTGATCAAGAACTCCTTGGTGTCGGGCTGGGCCATCACGTAGTCACGGACCGGCTGGTCCAGACCGGACAGAGGGCGGAGCTCGTCCACCCAGTGCGGGTTGGGCAGGAACCGGCAGTCGAAGACCATGTCCACGTCGCGCGGGATGCCGTGCTTGTACCCAAACGACATCACGCTGATCTGCATGGCTTCCACGGCTTCTTCACTGGCGAACAGTTCGATCAGCCGGTCACGCAACTGGTGGACGTTCAGGTCCGAGGTGTCGAGCACCACGTCGGCCGCGGCCTGGATCGGATCCAGCAGCGCCCGTTCGAGGGCAATCGACTCCACCACGCCCTCGCCGGGCATCGGGTGGCGGCGCCGCGTGCCCTCGAAGCGACGGACCAGCACATCGTCGGAGGCGTCGAGAAACAGGACGCGCACCCGGGCATTGGTCGCCCGCAGCTGGGCGATGGCCTCGGTGAGCTCATCCAGCTGACCACCGGCCCGGCCCACGACGAGGACGACCCGCTCGGTTTGGCTGGTGGCCTGGCCGGGGGCCATGACCAGCTCCGCTACCCGGGTGATGAGCGCGGTCGGCATGTTGTCGATGACGAACCAGCCGAGATCCTCGAAGGTCGCCGCCGCCTGGGAGCGGCCCGCGCCCGATAGTCCGGTGATGATCAGGAACTCAGCCATTGCCACCCGCCATTGTCGCTCACCT
>CAXMLU010000823.1:0-5149 GCA_964194255.1 uncultured bacterium | reverse complement strand
GACCTGTTGCGCGTACGGAACGGCGGGGCCGGTGTCCCGGCACACCAGACCGCCGGTGGGGCCCGCCGCGCAGGCAAGCTGGCGCCCCTGGTGCAGAACTTCCGCACTGGTCGGACCTTGGTTCAGGCTGTCCGGCGGTCGCTGCGCACGTCGGATGGTTGAGACGAGCTGACGGCCATCGGCCGTCTTGCGAGTGAACGTCTCGGTAACCGCCCAGGTGCCGACCAGCATGCGCCGCTCCGCCCCCAGGAAGGCGTCGATGTCGGGCGGCGAGCTCGGCGGGGGGATGGTTGTCGACGTGGTCGTGGGCCCGGTGCTGCGACCACTGCCGGTCTGGCCTCCCGAAGGCGCCAGAGCCGTAATGAGGCGCGCCATGCCATACACGGCAGCGAGCGCCGCGCCGCCAGCAACGGCAAGAGAGAGAAGGAGGCGGACCCGATGGGACGTGGCCGGGAAGGTAGCGTGTGGCATGGCCTTTCACCATGTCGCCCTGGCCACCAAAGACCTGGCCGGCACCCACGCCTTCTACACCGAAACCATGGGCTTCACCCTGTGCAAGGTGGTGGCGGCCCCAACGGAAGCGGGCTGGGCCCGCCACGTCTTCTACGACACCGGCGACGGGCAGATGATCGCCTTCTGGGATCTCCATGACAGCAAGATCGGCGACGCGTACTCGACCGACCTCAACCGGTCGGTCGGGCTTCCCGTCTGGACCAACCACGTGGCGTTCAATGCCCCCGATCTGGCCTCACTGGCCGCCCGTCGGACCCACTGGCAGGAGCACGGCATCACCGTGGCCGAGATCGATCACGGCTGGTGCACCTCGATCTACGCCACGGACCCCAACGGGATCCTGGTCGAATTCTGCTGTACAACCCGGCCCTTCACGGCCGAAGAGATCGCGCAGGCGACCCAACTGCTCGAGGCCGAGCTCCCCGAGTTGGAAGACGCCCCGGTGCCGGTCATCCACCATCCGACCGTCGTCGCCGTCGGCCAAGGTTCCTAACCGCGATCCTCGCGGCGATACGGGTCGGTCAACGGCAAGCAGCAGAAGAGAATCCCGGCCAGGGCCCACGCGCCAAAGGCGAAGACGAGACCAGTCCAGCACGGCGGTGAAGAAATCGTTGGGAAGAAGCCTCGGCCGCGCGGTGTCGTGATGGGCGACGACCCAGTGCCGGTCGGCGAGGCGCCGGCGACCCCGGGATTCGCTCCGGGCGTGCCGGTCCATCGGTTCACAGCAAACGTCGGGAAGGCTTCGCCGCGTATGAAGAGAGAAGGGAACGCGAGCGGCTTGCAACTGCTGATCGAGCCGGCGGGTCAGGTAGGAGTGTTGCCGTTACCGGGCTAGCGCGTCCTCGTCGGGGGCTACATCTTGGCCATGTTGGCGAATCGGCTGTAGTGGTCGAGGAAGGCCAGCCGCTCGACGCCGGTGGGTCCGTTGCGGTGCTTGGCCACGATGATCTCGGCCGTGCCGCGGTCCTGTGACTCCGCGTTGTACATCTCGTCGCGGTAGATGAACATCACCACGTCTGCGTCCTGCTCGATGGCGCCCGACTCCCGCAGGTCGGCAAGCATGGGGCGTTTATCGGCCCGCATCTCCAGGTTTCGGGAGAGCTGCGAAAGGGCCACCACCGGCGTGTTGAGCTCACGGGCCAGGATCTTGAGACCCCGGCTGATCTCCGACACCTCGACCTGGCGGTTCTCCACAGTCGTCCGGCCGGTCATGAGTTGGATGTAGTCGACGATGATCAGACCCAGGTCGCCGTTGCGGCTCTGCAGGCGGCGAGCTTTCGACCGGATCTCCATCACGGTCGTGTTGGGGTTGTCATCGATGAAGATGGGCGCCTCGCCAAGTCGGCCCACCGCCTGGCTGATCTTGGGCCAGTCGGTGTCGAGCAGGCGACCGTTGCGCATCCGGATCGAATCCACCTTGGCCTCGGCGCACAGCAGGCGCTGCGTGATCTCCAAGTGGCTCATCTCGAGCGAGAAGATCAGGACCGACTTGCCGGCCTCGAGGGCGGCATGGGCGGCCATGCCCAGGGCGAAAGAGGTCTTGCCGGCGCTCGGTCGGGCCCCGACCACGATCAGGTTGGAGGGCTGCAGACCAGACAGCCGCTCGTCCAGATCGACATACCCCGTCGGCACACCGGTGATGGACTCGCCCCGGTCGTAGAGCGCTTCCAGTCGATCGAGGCTGTCGGAAAGCAACTCCCGGATCGGCCGCAGCGTGTCAGTGACCCGGCGCTGCGCCACCTCGAAGACGCGGGATTCCGCTCGGTCGACAGTGGCAACCACATCCTCGGGCAGGTCGTAGCAATCCTCGGCGATCTCACCTGCGACGCCGATGAGCCGTCGCAGGAGGGCGTGTTCCTCGATAATGCGCGCATACCGCGCCGCATTGCCCGTCGACGGAGTATTGGCCTGAAGGGTGACGAGGGCAGAAGGGCCGCCCGCTGCTTCGAGAAGATTGGCCCGCCGCAACTCGTCGGCCACGGTGACCGGGTCAGCCGGCTCGCCTTGCGAGTACAGCGAGCAGATGGCGTCGAACGTATGACTGTGGGCCGGCTTGTAGAAATCCTCCGCCGAGCAGACTTCAACCGCTGACGCGATGGCGTCGCGAGACAACAGCATGGCTCCGAGTAATGACTCCTCGGCCGAAAGATCGTGCGGAGGAACACGCGAACGGTCCGCGACCGCTCGGCTTGGTGCAGCTGTCGTGGCTGAGGGAGAACGCCGGCGAGCAGCGTCGAGGTACTGCACCATTGCGAGCCCTACCCTGACTCGGATGCCCTGTGGGGTGCCAGAGGGATAACCCTGGGGATCTTCAGTGGATTGCCGGGGTTATCCCCATCGAACATATGTTCGATGCTACTCTGACTGGCTCCAGCCGTCCAACTTCTTCAGGACGAGCTGGCGACGACTTCCACGGTTATCCGAAATTCGACGTCGCTGTGCAGCTTGACCGGGACCTCGTGGGTGCCCACCGACTTGATCGGCTCCTCCAGGTGCAGCCGGCGCCGGTCGAGCTCGACCCCCGTCTGCGTAGTCACCGCTTCGACCACATCGCTGGACGTGACGGAACCGAAGAGCCGGCCTTCGGGACCGGCTCGAGCCGGAATGCGGATGACGGCGGCAACCAACTTACGAGCCACCACCTCCGCCGCCTCCCGATCCCGTGCGTCTCGGACATCGCGCGATCGCCGCATGGCGGCGGCCTGCGACATGACCCCGTCGGTGGCCTTGATGGCGTGGCCCTTGGGCAGAAGAAAGTTGCGGGCGAAGCCATCGGCTACCTCGCAAATGTCTCCCCGCTTGCCCACGTTGGCCACATCAGCCCGAAGCACGATGCGCATCAGGCCTCTTCCGGCTCGCCGGCTACCGGAACCAGTTGGTCATCGGGGACCGCGTCCTCGATGTCCAGGTCGACGCCGACCCCGTCGACCGAGTCCTCGACCGGCGCCGCCTCACGACGATCCGGCCGGTCACCACCGCCGGGCCCGCCCCTGGGCCCGCGGCCCGGGGCGCGCTCGGTGACGGTGCGCTGGGTGAACGGCAGCAGGGCCAACTCGCGGGCGGTCTTGATCGCCACCGCCACTTCCCGCTGGTGCTGAGCGCAATTGCCCGTCACCCGGCGGGCGCGGATCTTGCCGCGATCGCTCATGAAGCGACGGAGCAGATTCACGTCCTTGTAGTCGACCCAGTCCATGTGGTCCTTGCAGAACACGCAGACCTTCTTCTTGCCGCGGGGACGGACATCTTTGCCGACCCGCTTGGTGCCGCGATCACGATCGTTGTTTCGTGCCATGTTCTAGAACGGCTCCTCATCGTCTCCGTAGCCAGGAGGCGCGTCGTTGGGAACAGGACGGCTGCTGCCGCCGCCACCGCCGGCACCGCCGCCACCCCCGGTCGGGGCACCGCCGGCGGACCCCTCGCCGGGCGCCCGGCGGTCGTTCTTCACGACCTTCGCCGTCGCCCACCGCAGGCTCGGGCCGATCTCGTCGGCGACAACTTCCACCACCGACTTCTTCTCCCCATCTTGGGCTTGATAGCTGCGCTGCTCGAGGCGACCGGTGACGATGACCCGGGATCCGCGGGACAGCGATTCGGCGGCGTTCTCCGCCATCTCGCGCCAGCACACGATGTTGAAGAAGGAGACGGCCTCCTCCCATTCGCCTGACTGACGATTCTGCCAGCGACGGTTCACCGCCACACCGAAGTTGGCCGTGGCCTGTCCGGTGTTCGTGAACCGCAACTCGGGATCGCGGGTGATGTTGCCTACAAGGGTGATGGTGTTATCTGGCATGGTCTTTACGCTCCGTTCGCATCCGGATTCGGCGCCGCGGCCACAGCCACCGGTTCGGGCGTAGCCGCCGGGCGAGCAGCCCGGACGGCGACGCCTTCGGGGAGGCGGATGACCTTATGGCGAATCACTTCGTCGGCGAGGTGAAGCATCCGGTCGAGCTCGGCCATGACGGCAGGCTCCGAACTGGCCGTGATGAGGACGTAGTAGCCCTCCCAACGGTGATGAAGCTCATAAGCGAAACGCCGCTTACCCCACCGGTCCACGCGCGCCACGGAACCTCCGCGGGACGTGATCAAGTTGGTGGCACGGTCGACCGTCGCCCGGATGGCATCCTCTTCCAGGCCGACGTCGATAATGACCATGATCTCGTAGGGCCGCATCGCGGCTCACCACCTCCCTGTGGACCCGACCCATGACGGGTACGGGGCCCCGGACCATCCGGGGCAGGGTCTAATTGGGGTGCCGGCCAAAGACCGACGACCGCCGTGCATGGTACTCGACGTCTGCGATAGGTCCATCTCGCCGCTGAGTCTGCCAGAGGGGTGCGACAAGAACGATGGGGTCTAACCCCCCCCGCGTCGCCGGGCGGCTGCCGGACGCCTCGCCGGTCGCCGCCGGCGCCCGCGGCGGCGGCTCGGTTCGTCCGGTTTCCGAGGGGGACAAAACGTCCTCTGGCACGGCTAGCGGAGTCTGGCCCCAAAGAGGAAATGGCCGCTTTGCGCCGCACGCAGGCTCGCGCCGCCCCCGCCCCCCACGCTCCACCCGGGCCGCGCAGCCCACGCGCAGCCCACCGCCGGCCGCGCCGCCAGCCGGCCGCCGCCCGGCCGCCCGCCCCGACCCCCGCCC
>CAXMLU010000822.1:0-2186 GCA_964194255.1 uncultured bacterium | reverse complement strand
CGGCACCGCGCTGACGCCTACCGGCTGGCGTACTTCATCACCGGTTCGAGGGGCGACGCAGAGGACGCCGTCCAGGAGGGTTTGGTGAAGGCGTACATGGCGATGGCCAGATTCCGAGCGAACGCCGACATTCGCCCGTGGTTGCTCCGTATCGTGGCCAACGAGGCCAAAAACCGGCGGCGTTCTGCGACTCGGCGGGAGCGTCGCGAGCAGGTGGCCATGGCCGACCCCGCTCGCGTTGCGATGCCACCCGCATCGCCCGAAGACACGGCGTTGGGCCAAATCGATGCCGAGCGTCTTACTCTGGCACTGGCCGCCCTCGGTGAGCGAGATCGGCTCGTCGTCGGGTATCGCTACTTCGCCGGGCTCAGCGAGGCGGAGACGGCCGCGGTGCTCGGCTGCGCGCCGGGGACGGTCAAGTCAAGGCTGGCGCGGGCCCTGGGCCGGTTGCGGGTCGCACTGAGCAAGGACGACAGCCATGTCTGAGCTCACGCCGACCGGCTTCACTGATGCCGACATCGACCGGGCGTTGCGCGCCCTCGCCAGCCGTGTCGACGTTGGTCCCGCCGACAGTCTGGCTGACGCCGTCGTGTTCCGCCTCCGCTCCGTCACTGTCGCGGGCCGTGACGCCCCCGAGCGGCGGCTATGGCCGCAGTGGGCGCGTTTGCCGCGGTTGCGGCCGGCGTTGCGGCCGGCGTGGATGGTGGTCGCCATCGCCGCTTTGGTGGTGGCGACGACACTGGCCGCTTCGCCCCGGGCCCGCGCCGCCGTCTCGGACTGGTTCGGTTTCGGCGGCGTGCACATCTCCACGCATGCCCGTGACACGGTGCCGATTCCTTCAGTACCACCCCCCGTCCTGCCCGGGGTTGGCGCCGCAGTGAGCCTCAGCGAGGCCAGCCGCCTGGTCGGCTTCGACGTGCTCGTGCCGCGGTCGGCCGCGCTAGCTGCGCCTCACGCCGTCTACGTGGGCCATCCTCCGGTCGGCGGGGAGGCGCTGCTCGTGTATCCCCCGGGTCCGCAGCTGCCGGCAACCAACCTGCCCAGCATCGGGCTTCTCCTCGCCGAGTTCCGGGGTCAGGTCGAGGGCGGCTTTTTCGCCAAGGTCCTCCCGGAAGGCAGCCGACTCGAGTCGGTGACCGTCAACGGTCAGCCCGCCTACTGGATCGAGGGTCCGCTCCACGAATTTTTCTACCGCAGCGCCGACGGCACGGTCGACCAGGCCACGGTGCGCCTGGCCGGCAACACCCTTCTCTGGACCGTCGGCAACCTCACCCTGCGCCTCGAGTCCGCCCTCACCAAACAACAGGCGCTCGACATCGCCGCGTCCGTGCGCTGAGCGACGACACCTTCGGGAACCGCCGCCTCCGTGGCGGTGTAGGACCCAGCGCGCGACAAGAAGGAGAGGTACCGATGACTTGCATCAGTCGAAGGCGCAGAGGACACGTCCGGCGCATTGTCCTCGTCGGGAGCGTCGCCATCGCCGTGTCGGCCTGTACGGGCGGCGGGGTCAAGCACTCCGCCACCGCCGTGCAGGCGGCCAACCGCCCCGCGCCGGTCGGACCCAGCGCGACAACGGCGCCGTCGCCGACCGGGCTGCTGTGGGCCAAGACGGCCAGCGGCGTCCTCTCCGTCGACGTGGCCACCGGCCAGCAGCGCATGGCGGTGGCGAACGCCCTCCCCTCACCGGACTGGTCGACACTCGTGGCGGTCCGGCCTGATGCGGCCGGCAGCACGGTCGTCGCTATCGACCGGACAACGGGGAACGAGCACGGCACCCAGCATCTGAGTGGCCCGTGGGAGGTCAAGACGGTCTCGCCCTCGAGCGCGTGGGCGGCGCTCACCCCGCCGGGAACGGCGACCATCGGCACCATCCCTCAACCTCGAGCCACCACCGATCTGGCGGTGGTCACGCTTGGCGCGCCGGCCGCCCCCCAGATCCTTCATCTCAACGGCAACTTCCTGCCCGAGGCCTTCTCGCTCGACGGACAGAGCCTCTTTCTAATCGAGTACCTGCCTGCCCTCCACCCCGACCGATATCGAATCCGGCGCCTGCAAATCGGCTCCGGCTACATCGACACCGTCATCACCCGCGACAAGCAGCCAGACGAGGAGATGCACGCCCAAAGCCGCACCCAGATCTATGGCCCAGGAGCAACGAACCTCTACACCCTCTACGCCGAGGCGGG
>CAXMLU010000821.1:0-2381 GCA_964194255.1 uncultured bacterium | reverse complement strand
GATGTGTATAAGAGACAGTGCCTGGATAGACCGCTGCCTTGACGGCGACTTTCCTCGTTCGAAGTTCGCGGTAGACCTCGAAGAACTCCCGCTGTTGCTGATGAGAGAAAACGTGGGCTGCGTCATCGAGAAGTAAAACAACTCGGCGCCGTCCATACTCGGAACTCCATCGCTCGAGAAGAGCACACAGCTCGCCCGTGCCGAGCGGACGCGCAAGGTTGGGAGGATCCTGTCCTGCGGAGAGGGCGTTAATGTACCGCTCCGCGTCGGTGAACAGAACTTGTGACTGCTGAGAAACTGCAACCTGCAATTCCACGAGCGTGGACCGCACCCCGTCCACGATCTTCATAATCACCCACTGCCGGAAGATCTGCAATGCATTCGGCGCTCGGTGAATGAGTGGTTCAAGCGCAAGCGAGCGCGCGTAGTTGACATAGGCGGGCAAGGCATCATTTCCGTCGAGAAGCTCGAAGTAGGCCTCTCTTAAGAGAGTTGACTTGCCTGAGCCGCGCGGTCCTGTTAAGAGCTTCGCCCCGGGACCTTTGAGCTTCGAGAGGATCTTGCGGTCGCCGCCCCCGTGGGGCCGGTAGAAAACCCTGGAGTGGCAGGTCAGCCACGGTGTCCTTGGCGACGGCAGAACGCTGAAGTCCGATTCTGGGAACGCGATCAGACCAATGTCGGAACGCCGATGGGCCGGACGACCCGGAGCGGTCAGATGTTGAGGCAGAAGGCGTTGACGGCAGCCCACTCGGTCGTGGTATCGGCGCCGTCCTGCATGGCCTGGCGCAGGGCCGGCCCCTCGGCGGTGAGGTCGGGGTCGCCAGCCGCCTCATGAGCCGAAGGTCACCGATCTTGTCGGCGGTGAACGTGGCGAGCGGGTCTTACAACAGCGACAGCTGGGCGCAGATGTTCTGATCGTCGAACTGGCGGCAGCGAAGTGGTGGGGGGCACGTGTCCGTCACGCTGGTATCGGCCGGCGCCGTAGTGACGGACCCATCGGTTGGGGCGCCCGATGTCGTTGTGGCTCGGGGCGACACATGCAGAGATGACGATGCCCCCACGAGCATGAACACAATCGACCGGAGTCGGCCGGCTGCCTTTGAATTCTGGACGCCGGCTAAGCGAGCTGGGCTGGCCGCGGCGAAGAGCGATCAGTTGCAGCCTACGGAAGCCGATCACACCCTCCGGCCCAAGGCGTTGACGGACCAAATCCCGGAGGCCCGCCGCGCAACAGAGTGTGTGTTGGGAAGGGAGGCCCATCAGGTAGCCGAGTAGATCGACAGCGAGGGCCAAACTGTCGTTCGACGGCGAAGGTGAGCCGGTTTACCACGTGGTGTGCCCTGAGGTTCAGGCCGACGGCGGCGAGGTGGTCTTCGACGACGGGCAAGTTCATACAGTGCGAGGGCATGGACCGGTCGTCGGGATCTCGGCTGAATGGTGGAGTCGCGGATCTCCTGCTCCTCCTCGGATGTCAGGCCGAGGGCGTCGGCGGACTCAAGGCGTCCGAGCCGTCCTCGTAGACCAAGAAGCCGCTCAGGCGCAGCCTGCGGGCCAGGTCTCGGATGGCGGCGGCGGCGGTCGGGGCGGGGATCAGTTCGACCACCGCCGCCTTCACATTCCAGATCGGGTCGGGCGTCATCCGTTCGGGTGGGCGTCACGCCAGGCATTGCACGCAACTACCGCTTGTTGCCATTCGAGGAAGGCGCTCATTGGGCCGTCCGCTCCTTGCTGTCCCAGCCGATACTCCTTGTCGCACGGCAGTTCGGTCGACGCTGGACTTGGATGACTTCCGCAGGCGGTGAGGCCGAGCACGCATGCTGCGGCCAGGGCAGTAAGGGCTTTCTTCATCAGCAGTTGCCCCGGTACTGGCCGATGGTGGTGGCGATCGTATGCTGAGCGTCTGGGGCGTAGTTGGCGACCAGGGCGGTAGCCAACTCCTGGTCGGTCAGGCCGACGGCGAGGACCTGGCATACGATGGTCTGCACGTCGTCGGGTCCTCCGGGCGGCTCGTGGACAGCTATCCCCAGGGCGAGGAGCAGCGTCTTGGCCCTCTCGGCTGGCGTCGGGGCGGCGGTCGTTGGGATCAGGGGGTCGACCGTAGTTACGGCAGCGGCCGTGGCCGTGGCGGCCGTGGACTTGTGGCTGGGGAAGGCGTAGGCCGCGATGATCAAGGCCACGACACCGACGATCACGATGAACGTGAGCCAAGTGGCCAGGGCGGAGGGTTCGGTGCGTTCCTTCTTCATCGCGTGCAGCTTTCTGTAGAGAATCGGTCTATCGGGTGGTTCGGTGCGGCGGCTAGAGGCGAAAGGCTCATCGCTCGACGCCCTTCCAGATCCACAGGTTGACTTCGAGCGTGTAGTCCTCGCCGCCATCGGCTC
>CAXMLU010000820.1:0-6614 GCA_964194255.1 uncultured bacterium | reverse complement strand
GATCGGCGTCGTCGCCACGGGCGTGCTCAGCGCCATCGTCGCCGCCTGGGCCTTCGACCGCCTGGTCATCGGCCAGTTCGGAGAGACGGCCCGGTTCGGGTCGATTGTTTTCGCGGTGGGGACGGTGGTGCAGATCGCCGTCGGACAGCTGCCGTTCCTCCTCGGCGAGGCGCTGGCGTTGGCCGCCGGCTTGGCCGCTACTCGGCGCCGATGGCCGGCCGCCGTCGCCCTCGCGCTCGCCAGCACGTTGGCCAGCCCGTTGGCCGGCGCCTTTCTCGGTCTCGCCGTGGTGGCCGCGCTCTTGAGCAGCTGGCCGCGCCATCGACTCGGCATCGCGCTTGTCGCCGGGGGCGTCGGAGGCCCGCTGCTGATCTCCGCCGTGCTCTTTCCCGGCCAGGGTGCGTTCCCGTTTCCGGCGATCGACTTCCTGTGGGAAGTCATCATCGGCGTCGGCTTCTGGGTGCTCGTCCCGAGAAAGGACCAAGGCTTCCGCAACGCGGTTGGCGTCTACCTCGTCGCCACGGCCCTGAGCTTCGCGCTGCCGTCGCCGCTCGGTGGCAACGTCGGCCGGCTCAGTGCGTGCTTCGCCCTGGCCCTCGCCGTCTGTCTGCTGTGGCCCCTACGGCGCTGGGTCCTCCTCACCGTGGTGGCTATTCCGTTGGCCCTCTGGCAGTGGACGCCGGCCTGGGGGGCCATGGTGCAGAACGGCCGTGATCCATCCACCCATGTGTCGTACTACCAGCCGTTGGTGCGATTCCTCCGTGCTCACAACGACCCGACCGGGAGGGTCGAAGTCGTCCTCACCCGTCTGCACTGGGAAGTCGCCTACGTCGCCCCGACCGTCGCGCTGGCGCGAGGGTGGGAGCGCCAGCTTGATATTGCCGACAACCCGCTCTTCTACACCGACACTGTGCTCACCGCGGACAACTACCGCGCCTGGCTCCTCGACAACGGCGTCCGTTACGTCGCGTTGCCGGACGCCCCGCTCGACTACGCGGCGGTCGCCGAGGGCCAGTTGGTGCAAGCCGGAGTCCCCGGGCTGAGTGAGGTCTGGCATGACGCGCACTGGAGAGTGTTCGAATTGACCGGCGCACCCGGCATCGTCGAGGGCGCCGCCCGACTTCGCAGCCTCAGCGGCGGTCAGATATTTCTCCACGTCACTGGCCCGGGGCAGATCCTGGTGCGGGTGCGCGATCCTCTGCACTGGGCCATCGTCAGCGGCAAGGGATGTGTCGGTGCCACCCCGACCGGTTGGACGACCATCAACGTTCCTGGCCCCGAAGAGTTGCACCTTCAATTCCGGTTGGTGGCCAGCGCCGGCACCCCGTGCTAACGCCGGAGACGGCATCGACCCCGCTGGCGAAGGAAGGACCGAAGCGGCGCACCAAGATCGTGGCGACCATCGGCCCAGCCTCGGACAGCGCGACGACCATGCGAGCGATGGCGGACGCAGGCATGAACGTGGCGCGAGTGACCCTGGCCCACGGCACGACGGCCGAGGCCGTCGCCGTCATCCGCCGGCTCCGGGAGGTCGTGCCGCACGTGGCGATCATGGTGGACCTCCCGGGACCCAAGATCCGCACCGCCCCGTTCCCCGCCGGCGGAGTGGTCTTGGAGCCGGATCATGAGGTTCTCCTGGTGCCCGCCGGGGAGGAGACGACCAGCTCCGCCAACCGCATCGTGGTGTCCGATGCATCACTGATCGACGGTCTCGAGATCGGCGACCCGATCGCCCTCGGCGACGGCGGAGTCTCGTTGGTGGTGACCGGGCGGACCGCCGAAGGGGTCGTGGCCGAGGTCCGCAGTGGTGGCCTTCTCCAGGGTCGTCCGGGCGTGACCGCCCCCGCCTACCGCTTCCGGCTCACGACCCCAACGCCCGAGGATCTCGAGCGGGTCGAGGTCCTCGTCGACGAGCATGTCGACGCCATCGCCGTCTCGTTCGTCCGCTCCGCGGAGGACATGCTGGCCGTGCTGGCGGTCGCCGAGCGACGAGTCGTGATGAACGCGGAGTCGGCCATGCCGATGCTGGTAGCCAAGATCGAGACCGCCGAGGCGGTGGCCGATCTGGACGCGATCGTCGCCGTCTCCGACGCGGTGATGGTGGCACGCGGCGACCTCGGCGTACGCCTGGCCCTGGAAGACGTCCCCCACATTCAGAAGCGGATCATCCGTTCGGCCGTCAGGTACGGCCGTCCGGTCATCACCGCCACCCAGATGCTCGAGTCGATGATCTCGGCCCCGGTCCCGACCCGCGCCGAGGTGACGGATATCGCCAATGCCGTTCTCGACGGCACGAGCGCGCTGATGCTGTCGGGGGAGACTGCCGTCGGTGCCGACCCTGTCCGGGTGGTGACGACCATGGCCCGGGTGGCCAAACGGGCCGAGCGCGAGTTCGACTTCCTGGGCTGGGGAGCCAACCTGGGCGCACAGGAGGTGGCCGGCAACACCTTCTCTCCGGCTCGTATCACTGCCGCCATCACCGCCGCCGGGTGGCGAGCGGCCATCGAGGAGGATGCCGCCGCGCTTATCGCGTGCACCCGGCTGGGAGCGACCGCTCGGGCCATCTCCCGATTCCGCCCGAGCATGCCGATCGTGGCCGTCACTCCCTCCGAGCGCACCGCTCGACAACTCGCACTCAGCTGGGGCGTCGATGCGCTGGTGGTCGGCGAGTCCGCCAGCACCGACGACATCGTGTGGTTCGCCGTCCAGGCCGCCGTCCGGGCTGGCTACGCCGCGTCCGGCGATGTGGTGGTCGTGCTGGCCGGTTCACCCATCGAGGATCAACCGGCCACGGACACGTTGCGACTGGTCCGGATCCGTGACTCAGCCTGAGATCAGGTGATCGGAGAGCCAGCGGGCGTCGTCGACGGCGAAGCCGTGATAGTCGTTGTTGAAGTAGGCGTAGATGTCGCATCCCTCGTCGCGCCACGCACCGAGCCGCTTGGCCACCTTGGACAGCCGCGACGGCCCGTAGCGGCCCGAGTACTTCACATTGAGCGCGTTCGGTCCGTGGAACCGCACGTAGGTCCAGTCCGTCGTGCGTTCCCACGGGTGGTCGGCCAGCAGGTCGTGGATGCAGAGTGCGGCGTCGTGGCGGCGAAGCACGTCGAACACGTCGTCGTGCAGCCACGATGGGTCGCGAAGCTCAACCGCCCACCGAAGGCGTCTGGGTGCGACCGCCAAGAACTCGTCCAACCGCTCAGTGTTGCGCTTCCACCGCGGCGGCAGCTGCACGAGGGTGGGGCCGAGGGCCGGACCAAGGCGCTCGACCCGGTCGAGATGGTTGGGGAGCCATGACGCGGCGTCACGCAGCTTCATCCGATGGGAGCCGAACTGGCCGAGCTTTACGGCGTAGGCGAACCCGGCTGGGGCCTGCGCCGCCCACGCCTCTACCGTCTCCGGGGGCGGCAGCCGGTAAAAGGTGTTGTTGATCTCCACCGTCGTGAGGAGGGTGGCGTAGTACGCGAACCAGGCGCGCTGGGGTAACTCCTCCGGGTACACGATCCCCCGCCAGTCCTTGTACACCCAGCCTGAGCACCCGACGAAGGCACGACCGGCTCGGGTCTTGCGCTTGGCCACGACCGGTTTCTACCCCGATTGAGGGGGCGGCCATAGGATCTCGGCGTGGCCGTGCGCTGCCCCCGTTGTGCACGCTCGCAGAGCGAAGAGGAGCGAGCCTGCCGGCACTGGTTTCCTCGTATGGTCGCCGACCGCGCGGTGGCTGTTCACGAGCGACGGCAATGCTCTCCTCGCCGTGTCCACGGATTCACGACAGGTGTCGACGGTGATGGTCGGCCGGTTCTTCCCCGAGGCGGCCATCCGCAACTGACCCGGAGACATCCACATCCCTCAATGACGGGTGCTCCTGTGCGACGATCTTTGTTCGTGACCATTAAGACCATAAAGGGTTGGCAGACGCATTGGCACAAACATCCGGGGGTGCGCACCGGCGAACAGTTGACGCTCGGCGAGCGAGCTGCGGATCGCATGCGGAACGTGATGGGTTCGTGGCCATTCGTGTTCTGCTTCTTCGGCATCATGATCCTGTGGGCCATCTTCAACTCGATCTTCTATCTCGGCGGCAAGCACGGCAAGCACGGGTTCGACCCGTACCCGTATATCTTGCTGAACCTGTTCCTGTCGATGCTCGCCGGCGTCCAGGCGGCCGCTCTACTGATCGCCGCTAAACGAGCCGATGCCATCTCGTCGGAGATCGCCATCCACACCGAGAAGAACACAGAAGACCTCAAGGGACTCGTCAACGAGAACACCGACCTCACCGAAATGGTCAAGAAGAACACCGACCTCCTCGAAGAGATCCACCGCCACGTGGCCGTGCTGAGTCCCGAGGCCGGCCTGTTCCCGCCTTCGCCCCCGAAGGACCCGCCCCCCGGTTCGTAGTGGGCTGAGGTACGGTCGCCCAAGTCCCGTCAAGGAGCGACCAACCATGAGCGTCAGTAGCCGCACGGCTTCGGTCGGCCAGACGGCCCCCGACTTCACTCTCACCGACCAGCATGGGGCGGCGTTCCATCTGGCCGAGGCGATCGGCTCCGGGCCGGTGGTGCTGGTGTTCCTGCGAGGCTTTGGCTGACCGTTTTGCCGCCGGCATCTCTCGCAGTTGCGAGAGGATATCGAAAGGTTCCGAGAGAAAAGTGCGCAGGTCGTCACCATCGCGCCGGAGACCTCCGACGGAGTGGCCAAGTTCGTGCGGGACAGCGACTATCCCTTTCCCCTCCTCAGTGACGCCGACCACGCGGTATTCGACGCCTACGACGTCGTCAGCACGATGATGAGCCTGGGCCAGCGGCCCGCCCTGTTTGTTATCGACCGGACCGGCACCGTCCGTTTCGATTCGATCGGCACCCAGCAGTGGCAGATTCCGACGAACGACAATGTCCTGACGGTGGTGTCGTCGTTGTGAGGCTCGCCGCTAGTTCTGGGTGAGGAGCTTGCGGGGGTGACGTCCGTCCACGTAGCCGATGAAGGGCGGATAGATGTTGTAGCCGAGGAGCTCTTGTAGTCGCTCCGGCAACGTGCTGGCCACCTCCGGCGGTACCGCCAGCACGTGGTTCTCGACCGGACGCAGCCATCCGGCTGCGTAGTGCAATACCACACCGAGGCGGGATCGATCGGTGTGATTGGCGCCGCCACCGTGCCATACGCTGCCGACGTAGATCAGCGCCGTGCCCGAGTTCATTTCCACCGCGACCGTAGGCGTGTCCGGGCCGGGCCGCTCGTCGATCCACCGGTGGCTGCCCGGCACGATGCGGGTCGTCCCGTTGCTTCGGTGAAGTCCTCCAGCGGCCACATCACGTTCACCACCAGCTCCGGGTGCGGACGGGGCAGCGGGTAGATGCCGTCGTCGGGATGGAGCGGCTGCGCCGTCTCGCCCGCGCCGATCGAGATGCCGGTCGGGGCGCTCAGCTGGTAATGGCCCAGGACCTCGTCGAGTACGGCGAGAACCTGCGGATGCACGGCGAAGGCGTCGAGGGTACGCGTCTTGGCGAACAACGCATACACCCGCTGGGTCCGATGTCCTTCGAAATCATCGCGGCCGGACGGCGTGCGCTCGAGAATCGCTTCCAGGTCCGCCCTCGCCGCCGCCACCTGCGATGGCTCGGCGGCGTCGGGGATGGTGGCGTACCCGTCGTGCTCCAGCGTGGCCAGGATCTCGTCGCCCACAAAACGGACTTTAGTCCGACACCCGCGAGCGGCGTTCAGCCAGACACAGGTACCGCTCGTCGCCGTCATCCACCAGCCGGACCTCCCACCCGGCGGCGGCCATCAGAGTCCGTATGTTCGGCTCGGCCAGCGGATCGCCAGGTTGCAGCTCACGCTGGTGGCGGGCGGCCAGCGCGGCGCGGCCGATGGGATGAAAGACGGCGATCCGCCCGCCCGGTTTGGTCACGCGAGCAAGTTCGGCCAGGCCGGCGCCCGGATCGGGCAGGTGGGGCACGAGCCCGGCGGCCAGGACGGCGGTGACACACCCGTCCCGCAACGGGAGCCGGCGAGCATCGCCCAGCACCACCAACCTTGCCTGCCGCGCCTTGGCGTGGTCGAGCATCTCGGGCGTGACGTCGACGCCGATCACCCCTCCGCCACTGCCGACCGACGCACGCAGGTAGCCCAGCGCCCGCCCCGTACCGCACCCAACATCGACGGCCACGTCGCCATGGCGGAGACCGAGCTCGGCGACCGCGGCCGCGAAGGCATCGCCGTCATCGGGAAAGCGATCGTCCCAGGCGTCCGCCTTCGGGCCGAAGAACGCTTGCGTCTCGATGACATGCCGGTCGCGACTGGCGGCAGAACGCACGCCTCCGGACCTCAGACGGCGACCGGCAGGACCTCGCGAGCCCGCTCGACCGTCTCGCGGGCCAGGTCCAACGCCGCGTCCCTCGCCCGCTCGAGGCCACCGTCCCTGGCATGATCCACGGCGGCGCGGGTCCGCTGCATGGCCACCTCGCTGGCCTTGGTCCCATACTCCCCTGCCCTGGTCCCAAGTTCCCGGGCCCGCTCGGCCGCCTTGGCCCCGTGTTCAGCGGCCTTGGCGCCGGCTACGGCGGCGGACGCCGCCGCCGACGCGTGGGCCGCTCCCTTGGCCGCCTGCTTGGCGG
>CAXMLU010000819.1:0-4177 GCA_964194255.1 uncultured bacterium | reverse complement strand
CTTCAACAAGACCTACGGGATCGTCCATCCTCGTGAGCAGTGGGCTTCGGACCGCAACATCCGCTGCGCCCCATATCACGCGCGGACCGAGGCGCTCGGCGCTGAGTACTTCCTCGCCGGCGGATGGGAACGTCCGCACTGGTACGAATCAAATGCCCATCTGGTGGAGCACTACGCCGTCGAAGATCGCCCATCGGAATGGGATCGCCGGTGGTGGTCTCCGATCATCAACGCGGAGCACCTGGCCATGCGGGAACGCGTTGGCATGATCGATCTCGCCGCGTTCGCCATCTTCGACGTCACCGGGCCGGGTGCGCTCGCCTACCTCCAAGGCTTGACGGTCAACAACTGTGATGTGGCCGTAGGGCGGTCGGTGTACACCCCATTGCTCGATGAGCACGGCGGATTCCGCTCGGACCTCACCATCATGCGGTTGGGCGACCAGGACTTCCGAATGGTGACCGGTGCATTCGACGGACCGCGCGACAGCTTCTGGCTCCGCAAGCACCTCCCCGACGATGGATCGGTCCACCTCGAGGATAGGACGTCGGCGATTTGCACGCTTGGGGTGTGGGGACCGCAGGCGCGCGCCCTCTTGGGCGATGTCACCGAGGCCGACCTGTCGCACGAAGGCTTTCCTTACGGCTCGACCCGAGAAGTGCTTTTCGGCTCGATCGCGGTGCGACTCTTCCGCATCTCCTACGTCGGCGAACTGGGGTGGGAGATCTACCTACCCATGGACCACGGACTGGCCGTGTGGGACCGGCTCTGGGACGCCGGCCAGCGCCACGGGCTCGTTCCGGTCGGCGCCGGCGTGTACGGCACGACCGGTCGCCTCGAGAAGGGCTACCGCCTCATGGGCGCCGAACTTGGTAGCGAGTACACGCCGGTCGAGGCCGGACTGGCCCGTCCCAAGGTCAAATCGGCCGACTTCATTGGTAAGCAGGCCTATCTGGAGGCAAGGGGCGCCACTCCGGCGGGGGTGCTGTGCACGCTGACCGTCGAGAGCCATGCGTCCGAGCGCGACGGGATGGCCCGATACATGACCGGCGGCGAGCCGATCTTGCGCGTCGACGGTACGCGCATCGTCGACGCCAAGAACCGGCCTTCGTACGTCACTTCAGCCGGCGCCGGCCCATCGACCACCAAATATCTGCTCCTTGCCTATCTGCCTCCTGAGGAGGCGGAGGTCGGCACGGAGTTACGGGTCATGTACATGGACGAGCTGTATCCCGTCCGAGTCGCCGTCGCTGGCTCCACGCCGTTCTTCGATCCCAGTGACGTCCGGATGAAGGCGTGAGGGACGGCGCCCGGAATGGCTGAGCTCCGCGTTCTGGTGTGCGTGAAGCGAGTGCCAGCACCGGGTGCTCGCATCGTGCTGACACCCGACGGCCAGGATGTCGACACCAAGAACCTCGGCTTCACCACCAGTCCGCACGAGGAATGCGCCGTCGAGGAGGCCATCCGAGTGGTAGAGGCTCACGGCGGGTCGGTCACCGTGCTTACCCTGGGGCCGAAGGAAGCCGAGGACCAGCTCCGCTATGCGATGTCGCTCGGGGCGAATGAGGCCGTGCTCGTGACCCACGATGACGTGGCGGCAGGCGCCGGATGGGACGCGCAGGCAACCAGCCGCGCCCTGGTAGGTGCCATTGTCGAGCTAGAGAGGGTCGGCGGCGTGTTCGATCTTCTTCTCTTCGGCAATGAGTCCGCTGATGCGGGGGGCTTTCAGGTGGGCATACGGGTGGCGCGGGCCCTGGGCCGTCCGATGGTCAACGGCATCAAGGGAATCGAGATCAATGACGGCGTCCTGACGGCCAGGAGGGAAAGCAACACGGGCCTCGAGCTGTATCGCCTGGGCCTGCCCGCCGCGCTGGGGGTCAAAGAGGGGATCAATCTTCCTCGCTATCCGACGCTGCGCGGCCGGTTGAAGTCCAAGTCAGCGGAGGTCGTGATCATGCCGGCCGGCCATGAAGCGGGCGGTCTGGTGACGACCGGCTTGCGCACACCGCAGGAGCAGGTCAGCCAGACGATCGTGCTGGGGGCCGGGGCCGGCGCGGCCGTCGCCGTCGTGGACCTCCTGGAAGAACTGGGGCTGGCGTGACCGTCCTGGTGTTGATCGAACATGACCGCGGTGAGGCGTCGGAGACGACCTACCAGGCGGTCGCGTTCGCTCGGCAGGTGGCCGGGCAAAGCGATGCCGCGATCGTCGAGGCCGTGATTATTGGCGAGCAGGGGGATGGCCTGGCCGAGACACTGGGCGACTACGGGGTAAGCAAGGTATGGCAGGTTCACCACGCCGCACTCGGCGACTACGCGCCCGAGGCGTGGGGAGACGCTCTGGTCGAGGTACTCGAAGCCGCGTCCGCCGCGGCTCTGGTGGCCTGTGGGACCGACCGGGGCAACGAGGTCCTCGCCCATGTGGCCGCCGCGATGAATCTTCCGCTGGCCACGAATGTCACCGGATTGCGTCAGGACGGGGAGTACCACCTGACGCGCGTGCGCTGGGGTGGCAGCCTGCTGGAGGATGCCGTGCTCGCCGCCTCAGTCCTTCTGCTCACCTGTCCTATGCACGCGTTCCCGTCCGAGCCAGTCGGCGGCCCGGCGCCCAGCATTGAGGTCGTCACCGCGGTGCTCGACGACACGGCGGCGCGCACCCGGGTAGTTGATCGGATCGCGGTTTCGGCGGGCACGACCCTCGCCACCGCGGCCGTCGTCATCAGTGGAGGGCGGGGCGTCGGGTCCCCGGAAGGGTTCGCCCTCCTGGAGGAGCTTGCCGGGCTTATCGGTGGCGCGGTCGGATGTTCCCGGGTAGCAACGAACAATGGCTGGCGTCCACATTCCGATCAGGTGGGCCAGACCGGTAAGCGCATCGCACCTGACCTGTACATCGCGTGCGGCATCTCCGGCGCCATCCAGCACTGGGTCGGGATGATGGCCGCCAAACGGGTTCTGGCCATCAACACCGACCCTGAGGCACCCATGGTCACCAAGGCCGATTATGCGGTGATCGGAGACCTGCACGAGGTGCTCGAGGGTGTCGTCGGCGAGATCCGCCGGCGCCGACCATGACGGCGGCGGAGCGTCCGTTCGGCGCGGGAACCGCCCGGTCGAGGCCGGGCCCGACTGCTAGCGTTGTATCAGTGACTCGGGGGAGCTCTAGCCAAAGGGGACCATCCGCGCCCCGAGGTGCGCGGTCGCCGTGAGCCGGGCGACGTCGGAAACTTCGGCGGGACCAGTCACCATCAGTTGTCGCGGTGTCTGGAAGGTCTTTGGGCCGCATCCGGAGCGGATCGTTGGCTCCGCCGACGCCGACCTGCCCCGGACCGAGTTGGAGGAGCGGACCGGCTGCGTCGCCGCCGTGCGCGACGTGTCCTTCGAGGTTCCCGAGGGCGATGTCTTCGTCGTGATGGGGCTCTCCGGCTCGGGCAAGTCGACGCTCGTGCGCTGCCTCAGCCGGCTGGTCGAGCCCACGTCCGGCCAGGTACTCATCGACGGCGAGGACGTCCGCTCGCTGTCCGCCGAGCGGTTGCGAGAGCTGCGCCGGACGCGGCTCTCCATGGTGTTCCAGCACTTCGGCCTGCTCTCCCACCGGCGAGTGCTCGACAACGTGGCGTTCGGGTTGGAGGTGCAGGGAAAACCCAAGGCGGACCGGCTGGCTCGCGCCGCCGAGGTGCTCCACCTGGTCGGGCTGAGTGGGCTGGGCGAGGCCTATCCGGATCAGCTGTCCGGAGGCATGCAGCAACGCGTCGGCTTGGCGCGGGCACTGGCCAATGATCCCGCCATTCTCCTCTTCGATGAGCCGTTTTCGGCCCTCGATCCGCTCATTCGCCGAGACATGCAAGACGAGGTCGTCCGTCTGCAGCAAGAGCTGCGCAAGACGGTGGTTTTCATCACCCACGACCTGCAGGAGGCCCTCAAGCTCGGTGACCGGATCGCCATCATGCGTGACGGCCGCTTCGTGCAGGTGGGCACACCGGAGGAGGTGGTGGCCCAGCCGGCGGATGACTATGTGCGGGACTTCGTGCGCGACGTACCACGTGGCCACGTGCTGACCGCCCGAGCCATCATGGGCCCCGTCGAGGACGCCGCGCTGGCCACCGTTCACGTGACGGCCGGCACGCGCGTCAGCGACGTGGTTCCCGTCGTGGCCGCGACCGACGACACCGTCGCCGTCTTG
>CAXMLU010000818.1:0-1900 GCA_964194255.1 uncultured bacterium | reverse complement strand
CACAACATGCAGCAGGCGGCGCGGGTGTCGGACCGCACCGCGTTCCTCACCGTCGAGGTCACCGACATCGGGGATCGCACCGGCATCCTCGTCGAGGTCGACCGCACCGACCACATTTTCTCTTCCCCATCCGACCAGCGCACCGAGGACTACATCACCGGCCGCTTTGGATAGGGGCTAGTGCGGCTTGCGGGCCTCGGGGCCGGTCGCGAGAGAGGTGACGATCTCGGGTAGCGGGCCGTTCACCAGGTCGGCCAGCGATACCGCCTCCAGCACGGAACGCAGGCTGGCCCGCACCGCGATCCACACGTCGGAGAGCTGCTTGGCGGCCCCGTTATACGTGACAAGTTCGGGGCGCTGGCCGTGGATGTAGGCGAGTGGCCCGTCCACGGCTCGGATGATGTCCGCCAAGGTGATCTCGTTCGCCGGCTTGGCCAACCAGTAGCCGCCCTCCGCCCCCCGCTGGCTGATGACCAAACCGTCGTTGCGCAGCGCCAGCAGGATGTTCTCGAGAAATTTGGCGGGGAGTTCCTGAGCGTGGGCCAGCCGCTCGCCTTTGACCGGTCCCGGCGGAGAGATGGCCAGCTCGGCCATGGCCCGTACCGCGTACTCGGCTTTGGCGGAGATCTGCACGTCGCCATTGTGACCCAAGTGGCGGTCGCGGTCCTAGTAGGTCGCTGCGGTCGCGCGCGGTCCTTAGCGGTCCCGGGCGAGCGCCCGGGGTGCGAGGGCCCGGCCATCGCCGTCGGCGGTGGTGCCCAGCTGGATTTCCAATCGCCGGCCGAAGACTCGCTCGAAGAGCTCTCGTTTGCGCCGCACCCCCCAGAGCTCGAGGTCGGCGTCGGAGCTGGTGTGGACGGTCAGCCGGGCCCGATCCCCCGCCAGATCGACGTCGATGCCGTCGATGACTCCGGAATGGCCGCGGTCGAGGCCATCGGCGACTCGAAGCAGGGCGGTCAGCCGGGTCACCCGATCTTGGACAGAGGGAGCGAGCGCCGCGAATGGCTCGAACGACGGCTTGGGATCGCCGCGCCGGTGGAACCGGCCGAGACAGACCAGTACGGCGACCTCCTCCGGAGAGAAGCCCCGCAGCCGGCCGTGCTCGATCAGATAGGCGGTGTGCTTGTGGTGGGCGTCCACGCTGACGTGCTCGCCGATGTCGTGGAGGAGGCCGGCGTACTCCAGCATCTCCCGGTCATCGACCCGGAGGCGGTGGAGCGGCTGGGTTTGGTCGAACAGGTCGGTAGCCAGACGGGCCACCGTTTGGCCGTGCCCGTCGTCGGCATTGCAGCGCCGGACCAGGCCGAGCACCGAACCCAGCCGGATGGCCCGAGGGTCGCCCGTGAAGTCGGCCGGCTCGTGGTGGCCGATGGCGTCGAGGATGATCCCTTCTCGCAGTGCCCACTCGCCGACGACCAGATGATCGAAGCCGAAAAGCTCCAGGGCGGCGACCAGCAGCACCGACCCGGCCGGGACGATGTCGGCCCGGCGAGCTTCAAGGCCGGGAAGCCGCTGGCGGGCCGCCGCCGGCAGCGCCAGCAAGCGGTCGTGCACCGCCAAGATGTCTTTGCGCCGCACCCGGAGCTGGTTGACCGAGGCAGGCACGGCCGACGCACCCCCCTCCCGGCCGGCCCGGTGGGCGGCGGCCATGCGGGCCAGGTCGCAAAGCGTTCCGCTCGTCCCGACCAGCGTGCGCGGCCCGAGGTCGGCAACCTCGTCGGCTAGTGGCGCCAGTACCGAGGTCACGCGGCGTCGGAGCCGGCGCAGGTCGTCGGCGTCGGGCGGGTCGTGGCGGACCAGCTCGGTCGTCAGCCGCGCCACGCCGAGGTGGGCGCTGGTCGACCACAACAGGCCGCCGTTGTCGCCGACCATGACTTCCAGACTCCCGCCGCCCAGATCC
>CAXMLU010000817.1:0-1527 GCA_964194255.1 uncultured bacterium | reverse complement strand
CTCAGATCGGTGAACGGACAGGTGGTAGTTGTCGAAATAGGCGATGGCCACCTCGCTGATTGTCTTGCCCTGGGCTTTGGCCTCGTCCCGCAGCTTGGTGATCAGCTTCGGCTCAGACTGCATGTGCGCCTTGCATCCCGGACAGGAGACCCACATCGAGGACGAGCGCGGGACGAAGGACAAGTAGGGATCAGACAACTTTGGTCACACAACATCTTGCCCCTGTTAGTACGGCGGTGGCAGCACCAGGTCGAAGGACTCGGCGAGGAGCCGAAGATCATCGCGATCCCTGTCCGTGGGGTCGTATCCGCGATGATGCTCTACCTGCAGTTCGGCGGTCAGACACCCAGCTGACCGCCCGGCGACCACGCCGGTGGTGAAGCCCGCAGCGGGGTACGGGCAATCGCCCCCATCCGGCCCACCTCCCGCCTGCCAACCGGTGCCGTCCACATCAAAAGTGACGGGATGCACATCAACCTGACGTCCGTCGGCCGTGCGCAGGACCAAGCGAGTTGGCAGATAGTCCTCAGCCACGAAGAACCCGAGAGACGCCAGCACCTCCTGGAAGGTTACGACGTGAGTGGCGTCCACCACGACATCAAGGTCATCGTGATCCCGGTGCTGGCGGCCTAGCAGGGCGTCAACGCCCCAGCCTCCGTCCAGCCAGATAGCCGGACCCGCTTGTTGGACGGCCTGGATGACAGCGAGTACGTCCGTACCGTCAATCACGGGTTCGCTCCGCTCGTCGGGGGTCTCGGCCCGCCGCTGCGTGGCACTCGGTCCGCGGCAGATGAAGACGCCGGTCTTGGCGGTGATGGTGAAGCTGCCCTGGCGTTGAATGACCCCTTCCACCCGGCTGCGGTACTCGCTCATCGCGATAGGCCAGGACAAGTCAGGCCCGACTGTTGCCAGCACCGGTCCCTTTACGCTCTCGGCAGCGGCCACGATTGGCTCCGCAACGGGAACCGTCAGCCGATCGGTGCGGGTGTGGAGCACTACGTCGGCGAAGTGTCGCTCCAGGTAGGCGCGGCCCGACTCGGTCGTGAAGCTGAGCGAGGGAAGCGCCCGCACGGGTCGGCCCACGACGGCGGACACTGTGGCATCGAGCAGGTCGGCTGTCTCGCTATCAACGTGGCGCTATTGGTCGAGGCAACCAGCGCACCCCCCGGTCGGAGCAGGCGTCGCACCTCGGCCAGCACAAAGTCCATGTCGGGTACGTGGTAGAGCATGTGCATGGCCAGGACCACATCCGCCACCGCTGGCCGGAACGGCAGGAACTGGACGTCGGCCTGAACCCTACGCTCGGGCACCGGCAACCCCGCGGCCCAGTGCAGACTGGCGAGCATGCCCTCCGAGAGGTCAACGGCCGTCACGTCGCCACAACGCCGGTGGGCGGCCAGTTGGCCCAGGTCGATGCCATTGCCACAGCCCAGGTCAAAGACCGCCTCCGTGCCTCCCATTCCACGAAGGAGAGTCGCCACCACGGGTCAAGAGGGCTCGCGGCGAACGACCATAACGACTGGCGGG
>CAXMLU010000816.1:0-2196 GCA_964194255.1 uncultured bacterium | reverse complement strand
GGCGTCGTCGGCGCGCGGTGTGCACCATGTGGCGTTGCTCTCCAGCGACGTCGAGCGAACCATCGCCTTCTACCAGGACCTGCTCGAGTTCCCGCTCACCGAGCTGTTCGAGAACCGCGACTACCAGGGTTCGACTCATTTCTTCTTCGATATCGGCAATGGCAACCTCCTCGCATTCTTCGACTTCCCGGGCCTCGATCTGGGCGACTTCACCGAAGTACTTGGCGGTCTGCACCATCTCGCCATCTCGGTCGAGCCCGAACGTTGGGAGCATCTAAGGGCGAAGCTCGATGCCGTCGGCGTCAGCACGCAAAGCATGAGCGGGTCGTCGCTGTACTTCCACGGCCCCGACGGTGAGCGTCTCGAGATCATCAAGGATCCGCTACGCGAGATGTACGGCACGACCGTGGCCTGATCGGATCCACGTGGTTCCGGAGACCCGCTACGCGCGCAGTGGCATCATCCGTGTCGAGCTCAGCTTCGCCTTCGTTGCGGCGTGGTCACTGATTTCGCTTGGCGCTGCCACCCACTTCGGAACCTACACGCCCCGAGCCATCGCACTGGTAACGGCCGGAATGGCGGTCCTGACGCTCGCCATCCTGCGGCTCGGCGCTTCCGTGGCCGGCGCGCCGAGCCGGATGACCCTGGTCCTGGCGTGCATGTTCGCCGCCGTATTTGCGCAGATCTATCCCGCTGGCGAACACGCGCATGGACCGGCTGAAACATGGGCCCATGGACTCCTCGTCGCCGCCGGAGTCGGCCTCGTCCTTCGCGCGTTCCGAACAGAAGCCGCACCGTGGCTCACGGGCAGCGTGGTCTTCCTCGCCGCGGGCGCCGGCGTGGCCGGGATCATCGCTAGTCCGAAACCAGCGATCGATGTCTGGCACATTCTGCAGGGCTCAGCGCGGGCTCTCCTGCACCTGCAAAACATCTACGGCGCCTGGCCTGGTGCCCAGGGGCACTTGCTGCCCTACCTTCCTGGCGCCGCCATCCTCCTCGCCCCGTTCTACCTCGTGTTCGGAGATGTGCGATACGGGCTGCTAACGGCGCTGGTAGCGGGTGCAGTCGCCGTCGCCGCCCTCAGGACCTCGGCCGGGAACACGGTCGTCGTCTTGTCCTGCCTCGTTCTGTTGTACCCGCGCGTCCTGTACGGCATCGAGCAGTCATGGCCGGAGCCTCTCCTTCTCGCGCTCATTGCCGGAATGGTGTGGGCGGCCGAGACCAGGCGCCCGGTCCTCGCCGGGGTCTGCTTCACGGCTGCGCTCGTGACCAAGCAGCACGTGTTGATCATCATCCCCCTCGCCGCCATCTGGCCAGCGTTCGGATTGAGACGCACGTTAGCGGCTGTCGGGGCGGCTGCCGTGATCGTCGCTGCCTGGTTCGTCGCCTCGCCCCAGGCGTTCGTGCATGGCGCCATCACCTACAACCTGAATCTTCCACCGCGGCATGACTCCCTCTCCCTGTTCACGACCGCACTCCGAATGGGGCGAACGCCCTCGTTCGTCCTCGTTCCTCTGCTGATGGTTGTCGTCCTGGCCGTCGGGCTCTGGAAGATTCCTCGCACAACGCCAGGGTTTGTTCTCGGCTCGGCATGGCTGCTGGGTATGTTCAATCTATTGAACAAGCAGTCGTTCTTCAACGAGTGGTCTCTGGTCGTCGGACTCATCATCCTCGGGGTGGCGACAATGTCGCTCGCAGACAACCGTCCGATACGCTGTCCACCCACAGAGCCGGGTCCACCCTCGATGACTCCGGTGGAGGGCTGATGGGCGCGCCGGAGGCACAAGCACGAATTGGGATACTCGTGGTGGCCTACAACGCCGCCTCGACGTTGGCGTCGGTCATCGACCGGATACCGAAAGACTTCTCTCAGAAGATCGCTGACATCCTCGTCTGCGACGACCACAGCCAGGACTCGACCTATCTCGTCGGGCTCGGCTACAAGCAGATGACCCCCGACCTCCCCCTCACCGTGATTCGTCATCCGAAGAACCTTGGATACGGAGGAAATCAGAAGGTCGGCTATCGCATGGCGATCGAGCGAGGGCTCGACTTCATCGTGCTCCTCCACGGCGACGGGCAATATGCCCCGGAGTGCTTACCCGACATGGTGGCTCCGTTGGAGCGGGGCGAATGCGAGGTCGTCCTCGGCTCCCGGGTGATGATTCCCGGGGCTGGCCGGGGGGGGGGGGTGGC
>CAXMLU010000815.1:0-5714 GCA_964194255.1 uncultured bacterium | reverse complement strand
GTCCCGGAGCTGGATGTCGGTCAACACTGGGGGGGTTCGGTGGAGCCACCGTTCCACCGAGGTCGCCATCACAAAAACCCCGGATGGCTGGCACCGTGAGCGCCGGCCGCCGTTACCGCCGAATGGCAGCCAAAGGACTGACCCCACCGCCCCAGGTACTCGCCGCCGCCGAGATGCAGCAATGCCCGGACTGTGACTCCTCGGTCAGCGTCAAGCACGACGGGAAGAGCTGGAGGATCGGAATACACCACGACGACGAGTGTGTACAACTCGCCTTCCGCCAGAAACACGGCGCCACCCGCGCTCTCATGCTTGTCCCCCTAGAGCCCGGCGGCACAATCCCAGGCGAACTAGTGACCGAGGTGGTCAGCGCCCTAGACGCCGACGCCGACGCCGTACGGGTAGCCGCAAACGGCAACGCCGCCTTCGGCCAAACCGAACGCCGTGCCTGGCTGAACGGGAACGAGAGCTGATGATGAACCGGTCGGACGCCCCGCACGTCGAACCGGCCGACTGCGAGCCGATCTTCCAACGCGAATTGCCCGACGACTGCCAGCCGCGCCGCCACCGGACCCGGTGCTCTTTGCCGCTGACCTTGTTTGTGTGGCACCCAGACCACGGGGTCGGCTACGTGTGCCACCTCTGCGGGTTCTGGCTTCCTGTACGCATCCCCGCCGAGACGTCCCGATGACCGGCCCGGCCGACTCACCACTTTGCGCCGGTTGCGGCGAGCGGCCCGCCCCGCCCGGCCGAATCTGCGGGTGCTGCAAGCTTTGGATCCTCACCCGACATCGGGACAAACGAACCGCCCACCAGCAGCTCGTCGCCGACCTCACCAAAGTCGGCGTGGACGTCGACATCCTCCCGGCCGACCTGGACGTGTTCGAGTTGCTGCACCTACTGGAACGAGCGCTCACCGCACAGCTAGCCGGCGAATGAAACGGATTCGCTCTGCCGTCTTCGCCGCCCTGATCGGCGCGGCCACGGTCACGTCATGGTGGACGTCCAACGCTGCGGCCACGTCCAAGGATTCGCCCAAGGATTCGCCCAGCCTTTCGGCCCGGGATTCTTCAGGGATTCGCCAGGGATTTGACCGGCAAGACCGACCGGCAGGTCGGCGAGTTGACATGGAAGGTCCAGAGGAAGCCGAGAAGGAAGCCGACCCGGCCAGGGTCGACCAGGGCGGCAAGCCAACCTCAGCCGACCGCCGGCACGGCCAACCCGCAGGGCGACGGCCAGAGGAAGCCGCCAACCTTCGGCATCCTGCCCACACAGCCAGCCAGCCAGGGCCAGCATCGGCGGGCGGTCGTCCGTTTTATTTTTCATGGCGGTGTGTGCGATTCAGCCAGCCATCCCGTCACCCGCCGGGCGAGGCTTTGGGGGGGATAGGGCCGGTCCAAAAGCTAGACCGCGCCACGACCAGATCACAGGCTCGGCACGCGCCCATCGTCGGGCGTTTTGGCCGCCGATTTCCGTTTTGGTCGCCGATTTCCGGCTGGCCACGCCAGGCCCGATTTTTCCCCACCCGTAAGGATTTTCAGGAGGTTTGTCATGGGTTCTAGAGGCCCGATCGGCCGCTCAGCCGAGGCCCAAAAACGGCTAGGAAATCCATCGAAACGTCCGCTTTCTGGCGCGAAATTGGCGATTCCGGCGACAACCGAGGTCCCGACGCCGCCCAAGTCGCTGGGCAGGGCTGGTCGGGCGGTTTGGCGCCGGTTGTGGGAGGGCGGCCGCGGTTGGTTGGATCCGGTCACCGATTTGGATGGCCTGACCCGATTGTGTGAGCACGCCGACGAGCGGCTGGAGATCATGGCGGTGCTGGAACGGGACGGCCGGTTCACGACTGGCTCGAAGGGGCAGACGGTCGCCCATCCGGCGGTGCAGATGCTGCGGGCGTTGGAGGCGAGCATGGGGAAGTTGGAGGGCGCGTACGGGTTCTCGCCTTCCGACCGGGCGCGGTTGGGGTTGGCCGAGGTGAAGATAGCTTCGGCGCCGTCGAAGCTCGACGAGTTGATGGCCCGGCGGCGGGAGCATCAGCAGACGGTCGCTCGGATGATCGCCCACCGCGTCGACGACGAGGGGGGCACGTGATGGCGTGTACCGAAATCCCCTTACCGGACCCCCCTGGCCGGGTTTCGACGGCTCCTGTGGCAGCACAGCCCCGTCTAACAGAATTTCGGACTGACGACCCGGCGGTGATGTTCGACCTGATGTACAGCTTGCAGCTCCTTCAACGCCACTGGCAGGCCGAAGGCGGCCGTCTCCTCCCCCCGACAGCCGATGCGCTCAGGACCCTGCAAGCGATTTTCCGGGAACGCCACCGGATTGCGAACGAGCGAAAAGTTGCGGCGTTCAAGGCAGCCCGGCTCCGCGTCGGAACTGATGCTTTACTGCCGCCGGTTCCGAATGGTTCGATGGATGTGCGCCAGTGTGCGGAACGGCTGAACGTTGGGGAGCGTGCTGTCGTGAAAGCGATAGCGCGTGGCTATCTGCCGGCGGTGAAGTCGGCCGGCGTGTGGTGGATCGCAGTGAACGATTTTGACGCCTTCGTGGCGCGAAGAAAGGCAGCAAGCTAGATGACGACACCGTTACCGCAGCCGGCGAGATCGCCGAAGGGGCCGGGGGGCGGTCCGCCCCGGGACGCCCACGAGGCGGACCGGTTGGCGTATGCGGCGGCCGCGGCTGCGAACGCGCCGCTGTCCGAGGCCGAGATGCAGCGAAACCGGGACGCGCAGCAGCGCGCCCACCTTTGGAAGCTGCGCGATGCGTCGTTTCCGACCGGTGACCGTGCCGGTGAATGGCAGAAAGCAGTCATTGCGCTGGTCCAACGCCATGCCATCGCGGTGCAGGTCGGCGACGCCGCGGAGGTGCAGGTCCTGGAACGGATTTTGATAGAGGAGCACGGGATCGTGTTTATCGACGGGCGTCCGGACATGGCGCTCCCTGACGAGGTCGAGGCGGCGGCTCGTGGCTAGGGCCCGTCGGCCGAACGCGCCGGCGGTGATCGACGGCAAGGTGGCGTACGTCCCTGAGAGGCCGCCGCAGCCGCCGCTGTCCCGGCCGGGGCAGCCCGTCGACCCGGCTACCGGTGCGCCCATCAAAGATCCGATTGACGCCTGGCCCGACCAGGTCGACCACGACAAGCGGATAGCCGCCGAACGGCGGCGCAACGTCCGCGAAAATTTGCAGCACGGGATTTCGACCGACGTCCCCCGCCAGATCGCGATGAGCCGTCAGCTCGTCGCGGACACCGAGTCCGACGTCAAACGCCTGGAAGCGGAGATGGCCGACCTGACCGGAGCGGACCGCTGGTCGGTTGACGGCCGGGTGTGGCGCCGCCTCCAAATCGCCCGGCTCCTCAACCTGATCGACAGCACCACGTTCGTGGTCGCCGAGCAGAAAGAGGCTCTCAAGGCGATGAAAGATCAACTGGCCGGGTTATGAGCCATCACCTGGACAACCTGACCAGCATGGTCGAGGTGGACGGGCCGAGGATGATCGCCCAGCAGACCGCCGACTTGGAGGCGCAACGCGCTGAAGTCGTGCGCTGGCGGGCGGTGCTCGACGGGTGCGACGGATGGTCGAACGACGAGGTCCACGACCGCCAAGTGGCCCGCCTCGCCGTCGCCTACGCGCTTAACAAACTCGACGCCATCCAGATGGGCGTTTACGACACGCAGCACGCCATCGAAGACGCTCACCAACAACTCACGAAAGCGGATTTAACCTGATGAGCATCAAACGCAATCCACCCGCCGGCCGAGAGGTTCGATCCTTTCCCGCCGAGCTCCGCTCCTCGACGGACGGCTCGTCGATCCGTATCGGCGGATGGGCCAGTGTGACAAACACGCCCTACCCGATGGGCAACCTGTACGTCGAAACGATCGCCCGGGGGGCGTTCCGCGACACCCTGTCCCGCAACCCCGATGTCGTCCTGAATTTGAATCATGGGGACGCCGGCTCCGGTTTGCCCCTGGCCCGCACGACCGCCGGCAACCTGCAGCTCGCCGAGGACGACAAAGGGCTCCGCTTCGACGCCCAGGTCGACGCCGACGACCCTGACGCTGTTCTGGTCGCCCGCAAAGTGGAGCGCGGTTTGCTCTCACAGTGTTCTTTCGCATTCCGCGTAACGGAACAGACGTGGTCGGACAGCTGGGACGAAAGAACGATCGAGAGCGTCGACCTCGCGGGCGGTGACGTCAGCCTGGTCGTGAATGCGGCCTCACCGACTGCCGGGTTCTCGCTGTTGTCGGCGCGCCGCGAGCTGTCGACCTCCGAGTGGGGCCAGCTTCAAGAGGAGTTGCACCTGCCGGGCCGGGCCATCAAAAAGTTCAAGGCGCGCATGAGGCCGGGGATGCCCGGCGATACCGCCCGCGCCTGGGCGCACGCGAAGGTTTTGCAGAGCCGGATCAAGTAACAGGTAACACGGATCTCACACCAGCGGCTGGCGTGAACGTCACCGCCCCGTCGATTTCACTGCGGCGGGGGGATCGAAGGTGCCCGAGGGCCGATTCCTTTCCTGCCCGATGACAGCACCTGCGCCGCACCCGCACTACAGACTCCCCCGCCCGGCGGTTTTTGACGGATTGGCCGCCGGGCCGGGGACGTCGGAACAGTTTCCTCGGGCCGGGCGGCCGACACGGTCCCGGCCTGACCGGCCCGAGGAGAGTCGTTTAACGGAAGGGAAGCACGTGAGCACGGCCTTGCCTGACGCACCCGACTACACGGCCCGCCAGCGGGCACGCGACCTCGCCCACGAGTTCGTCAGGGCCGATCCCGACACCGACCTTTTTCCCCTGGCTCGCGACCTGTGCCTATCCGACCTCGACGCACCAGGTTTGCGGGACGTGGCGGTCGCCATGCTCGAGATCGTCGGCTTCTTGGCATGCCTGCCCGCCGACCAGCTCTCCGAAATCCCGACCGTCCGTCTCGAATCGGTGCGGGAGATCCTGACCGAGATTGGACTGACGTGATGACACACGACGAACTCGACACCCGGCTCCCGGTCGCCCGCCAATGCGCGACCATCGCACTCGGCCGACGCTGGATCACCCAAACGGCCGGGAAGATCGCGCGGCTTCTCGCCTCACTAGCCGTGGAGGGCGACGGGGGCCAGAACCGGTTGCTCGAAGGAGGCCGCCCAGCACGACGCCTACCTCAAAACGCACCGCGGCTCGCTCGACCAAGACGCCGACCTACGGCGGTAGGGGGCCGTCTGATAGGAATGCCAGCAGTGTTATTCGCTAGACTTCCCAGTGTGATGACCGATAACAGTTCAGTGGACAACGTCATTGAGACCCCAAGCGACGAGCGCCTCGTGACTGCAGCCACCCGACCATCGTTCACCATGACCGGAGGTTCGGAGAGTGTCGCACCCACGGTCTCAGACTGGGTCGCCAAGCCTGGCAGCGAGTAAACCCGGGACGATTCTCAGTCGACCCAGTCGACTGCTATCCCGTGTTTTGCGAAAAGTGCTTCAAGCGAAGCCGTATGCACTCCAAGGCCGACGTTGAGGACCTGGTGAACGGTGACATTCTTGCCGTTCATTGTCATCTCAGGTGAGGCAAGCGGGTAGTGGACCGTTTTGCTTTGGATGGCCCACACGGCGCCGGTGGCATCCAAGGTCGGGCCACCGCTTTGGCCTCTCAGACCAGGTGAGGACGTTTCCAGCAATCGCACCGGGTATCCATCTGCAGAAGCACCATGGTCCCATG
>CAXMLU010000814.1:0-3237 GCA_964194255.1 uncultured bacterium | reverse complement strand
CCCGCCGTGTCTCCATAAAGGGTCGAGTAGCCAACGGCCAGCTCGCTCTTGTTGCCGGTAGTGAGGACCATCCATCCGAACTTGTTGGAGAGCGCCATGAGCAGCACACCACGCAACCGGCTCTGCAGGTTCTCTTCCGCGAGGTCCGCCGCCCTGCCAGCAAAGGACGGGGCGAGGATGTCGAGCATGGCGACATAAGCAGGCTCGATGGACAGAGTGCGGTAGTCGATACCCAGGCGCACGGCGAGCGCCTCGGCGTCATCGCGGGATCCCGCGCTCGAATAGCGGGACGGCATCGAGACGCCGTGGACGTGCTCAGATCCGACCGCCTCCGTGGCCACGCACGCCACGAGGGAGGAGTCGATCCCTCCGGACAGACCGATGACCACGTCGGTGAACCCGTTCTTGACGACGTAATCGTGTGTGCCGAGCACGAGGGCGCGATAGATCTCCTCCACCGCATCGAGCCGGGGTGCATGCCGGACGGCGGGTGGTGGCTGATGGATATCTACTCCAGTTGTCTCGGTCACTACTGCAACCGGGAGAGATGGAGCGAAGGCGCGCCCGCGCGGGTCCAAGAGCCGCTTGCGGAAGATGGGCCGGACCTCGAGATCCACCACCAGGAGGTCCTCGACGAACTGAGGTGACGAGGCCAGCGCCGTCCCGACCGGATCGAACACGAGGGAAGCACCGTCGAAGACCAGCTCGTCCTGGCCACCCACCAGGTTCACGTACACCAGTGCGCAGGAGGCGTCGGCGGCTCGCGTCGCCAGCATCCGCTCCCGCTCGGCCAGTCGGCCGGCGTAGTAGGGGGAGGCGTTCAGGTTGACCACGAGCTCGGCCCCTCCCGCCGCCTGCTCCGCAATCGGACCGGTCGGGCTCCACGCGTCCTCGCAGATGGACACGCCGACGCGGACTCCGCCGATCAGATACAGCTGACCGGCGGACAGACCTGGGGTGAAGTAACGCTGCTCGTCGAACACCCCATAGTTGGGCAACAACTGCTTGTGGTACACGCCTTGCACCCGGCCGAAGGCGCACACCGCGGCGGCGTTGTGCAGGTCGCGTCCGGTGTCGACAAAGCCGATGACCGCCACGCAGCGACTGGTCCGCAACGCCACCTTTTCCAGCGCGGCCCGGTTGTCGGCGACAAAGCCGGGCTTGAGCAACAGGTCCTCGGGCGGATAGCCGGTGATGGCCAGTTCGGGAAATACGGCCAGATCGGCGCCTGCTGACTCCGCGTGGTCGAGGGCATCGAAGATGCGGCCGGTGTTGCCGTCCAGGTCGCCGACGACCGTATTGAGCTGACAGGCGGCGATACGCAGTCGGGCCACCCCGCCAGCGTAGGCGGAGCCGACAGCTCCGGAGCACTGTCAGACTGGAGGCATGGCCGCCACCGACGTGGACCTGGCCGTCGAGCGGTCGGCCGACCCGGCGGCGGTCCGGCTCCTCCTCGACACCTTAATATCGGCGCGCCCCGAGATAGCCGAACGGTTGGCGGCCGACGAATCGTTGCGCGCTGCCCTGGTCGCCATCGGAGCGGTCAGCCGGTGGCTGAGCCGGCTCTGCGTTAGTGATCCAGAAGCCATCGAGGTCCTCGCTCACCTCGATGAGCGAATACCGGTCAACGGCGGGAGTCCCGAGGGCCTAGCCGTCTGGAAGAGGCGTGAGCACCTGCGCATCGCCGCTCTCGACCTCCTGGGCGTCGACCCCTTGGAAGCCGTCGGAGCGGCTCTGGCCAGCATGGCCGGCGACGTCCTCGGCGCCGCCTGGCGACTGGCTGGCCCCTCGGCCGAAGGCCTGGCGGTCATCGGCATGGGCAAGCTCGGTGGGACTGAGCTGAACTACGCCAGCGACGTCGACATCCTGTTCGTCGGCGAAGGCGATCCGCGGCCTCTGCTCGACATCGCCCGGCGCTGTTTTCGCGTCGACATCGACCTTCGGCCGGAAGGACGCGACGGTCCGTTGACGCGCACGCTGCCGTCGTATCAGGCCTACTGGGAGCGCTGGGCTCACACCTGGGAGTTCCAGGCCCTCCTCAAGGCTCGACCCGTCGCCGGCAACCCGGCCCTCGGCCAGGCGTTCGCCGCAGCCGCGGCCGAGCGGATCTGGTCCCGCCCCTTCGGAGCCGACGACCTGCGCGCGCTGCGGGCCATGAAGGCGAAGGCAGAGAGCGAAGTAGCCCGCAAGGGCTTGACAGACCGGGAGGTCAAACGGGGCCGCGGCGGCATACGTGACGTCGAGTTCGCCGTCCAACTGCTGCAACTCGTGCACGGCCGCCACGATTCCGCCCTGCGTTCGCCGTCCACCCTTCCTGCGCTCCAGGAGTTGGCCTCGGCTGGCTACGTCGGCGCCGACGATGCATCAGCGCTGGCCGACGCCTATCGCCTGTTGCGCACGGTCGAGCACCGCCTTCAACTGGTGGAAGACATTCAGACGCACGCCGTGCCCGAGCGCGGCGCTGCCCTCGACCATCTGGCGAGAGCCATGGGTCATCGGGATACGGCCGATCGCGGCGCCGCCGAGATCTTCCGCGCCGAGCTGATCGAGCATCAGCGCATCGTCCGGTCCATCCACGAGCGGTTGTTCTTCCGACCGTTGCTGGAGGCGTTCACTACGTCATCGACGCAGTTGCGCCCCGAGGCGGTGGCCGAACGCCTGGCCGCGTTCGGCTTCGATGACGCCGACCGCACCCGCATCGCCGTCCTGGAGCTGACCAAGGGGATCACCCGGTCGTCCCGCCTGATGGGTCAACTGCTGCCCCTTCTCCTGGAGTGGCTGTCGCAATCGCCCGATCCCGATCTTGGGCTCCTCGGCCTGCGCACACTCGCCAGCGGGCAGCACCGGAGCGCGCAGCTGGTCAGTACGTTCCGGGAGTCGACCGAGGTGGCCAGGAGGCTCTGCCTGCTGCTGGGTACCGGCCGGCCGTTCGCGACAACGTTGGAGCACCAACCTGAACTGCTGACCGAGCTTGGCAACGACCAGACGCTGCGGGGCCGAACCAGGGAGGAGTTGGCTGCGGCTGCTCGCCGATCTGTGGACTGGCGGCCCGACAGCGGAGAACGTCAGACGGGATTGGGCCGGTTCAAGAACACCGAGCAGTGGCGCACGGCCGCCGGCGATGTGCTTGACCTCGACGATCTGCCGACGACGTCGGCGAGGCTCACCACGCTGGCGGAGGTCGTCCTCCAGGCCGCCCTGGACGCCGTCGACGTCCGCCTGCCGCTGTCGTTGATC
>CAXMLU010000813.1:0-6068 GCA_964194255.1 uncultured bacterium | reverse complement strand
AAGCGCATGCGCAAGAAGAAGCATAAGAAGATGCTGAAGGCGACCCGCTGGCAGCGCCGAGCCGGGAAGTAGCGACCCCAGGGTCAGTCTTTCTCGGCAGTTGCCACGATCCGGCCAGGGCCGGGATGGGCGCCGGGCACGAACCACGTCGAGCCGCTTCCGGCCAGAACCGGTGTCTTCCCGGTCGCATCGGCCAGCGCGTCGCGCCAGTCCGCCAGCCTGGGTTCGACGGCAAGGGCGGCCGACTCGAGATCGTTGGCGGATGCGCCGGTGGGCCCGCCAAGCGCATCCCACGCCCAGTAGACCTCGGCGGTGGAGACCCCGAAGGGCGGGATGGAAAGGGTAAAGACGCCGGGTTGCCAGGGTCGCGGCTCGACCCTCTCCCCTATGCCGGTGACCCGGGCCCGCCCCCCCACCACGCAGAACGGCACGTCAGCCCCGAGGCTCGCGGCGACGGCGGGATCCGCGCAGCCGGCCCACCGCAGGACGGCGGCGGCGTCGGCCGACCCCCCGCCCAGTCCGGCCCCGGCCGGGATCCGCTTCTCCACCCGCACCGCCGCCGTCCGGCCCACCGCCCGTAGGGCCCGTCGGATCAGGTTGTCCTCCCCGACCGGCACATCCCCTCGGGCCCCGCCGGCCACGGTGAGATCGTCGCCCTCCGAGAAGGTCACGAGGTCGGCCAGGTCGAGGGTCACCATCTCGGCGTCGAGCAGATGGAACCCGTCCGCCCGCACGCCCGTGATGCGGAGCGAGAGCGTCAGCTTGGCCCGAGCCAGCACGATCAGCTCTCCGGGAGAGCCCATGCCGCCAGCCTGCCCCATGCCTCCACGTCGAGCTCCTCGGCCCGGGCCGTGCCGGGTATGCCGGTGGCCTCGAACGCCTCCGGCGCGATGAGTCCGTCCAACGACCGGCGCAGCATCTTGCGGCGATGGCCGAAACCGGCCCGGACTACGGCGAAGAGCCGCTCGGCACTCACCTCCGCGGGGTCGACGGCCGGAGCCGGACGCCTCTGGATGGCGACGAGCGCTGACTCGACCTTCGGCTGAGGCACGAACACGGTTGCCGGAACGCGGCCTGCGACGGACGCCGTGGCCCAATAGGCGACTTTGACCGACACCGCCCCGTAGGCGGCGTCGCCCGGACGGGCGGCCAGCCGCTCGCCCACCTCCCGTTGCACCATGACCAGCATGCGGTCGATGGCCGGAACGCCGTCGAGGAGATCGGCAACGAGAGGGGTAGCCACGTTGTAGGGGAGGTTGGCTACCAGCACGCAGGGCCCTTGACCGAGGAGGGACGCCCAGTCGAGGCGAAGGGCATCGCCTTCGACCACGTTGACTCCGGTGCTGGCGACGACCGAACGAAGCACCGGCACGAGGCGCCGATCGATCTCGACGGCGGTGAGCGTCGCCCCCGTCTCGGCTAGGGCCAGCGTGAGCGAACCCAGACCGGCTCCGATTTCGACCACCCGGTCGCCTGGTCCAACCGCGGCCAGGCGGGCGATGCGCCGAACGGTATTGGGGTCGGCCACAAAGTTCTGACCGAGGGCGCGCGACGGCCGCAAGCCGTGCGTGTCGAAAAGATCGAGCACCTGACTTCGTGTCAGGGTCAGCTCGGCGTTACCACGTGAGGCGGACCTGGACCACTCCGGCCGACAGCGGTGCCAGCTTGGCGAAGGTGGCTTGATCGAGATCGACAATGAAGGTGCCGCCGTACGGACCGCGCCCGCCCACCCGGCACGTGGTCGACGCGCCCGTGCCGACATTGGTCACCGTGATGATGGTCCCGATCGGAAGATACGGATGGGCGCACGAGCCGGCCGGTCCGTTGTACCAGGACGCCTCACCGCTTTCACTGTGGGCGACGACGGTGGTCGGCGGTGCCGGGATCGGGCCGGGCGGCACCGGCCGACGGGTCGTCGTGGTGGTGCTGGCTCGGTGGACGGTGTGGACGACGCGGGTCACCAGTGTGGTGCCAACCGTGGTCGCCGTCTCGGTGACCGGAGGGGTAGCAGGGGTGGTGGACCCAGGATCGGCAGCGGCGGCGAAGGCGAAGCGGTCCACCGACCGGGTGGCGGCTCCGTCGAAGGCGTGGTCAACCGGGATGACCGCGGCCGGCGCGGCCACGGCGGATAGGCGCGCCACCGCTTGGCGGCTGTGGGCGAGGACAAGCGCCGGCACCACCAGCATGCTGCCAGCCAGAACCAGCGCCAGGGCTGGCCGTGGCGATTTCCGAGCGGCCTTGTGCTGCAGGGTCTCCACCCTTTCCCGGTCGGCCATTCCCGAGCCAGCGGCTGCCCTGCCCGACCACCGCCGTTTCGGGGAAAACCCGAACCTAATCCATTACTCTTCGAGCGCCAAACGGAACGCCGAAGCCGTAGATTTCCACGTGGCCGCCTCGATCTCCTCCGCCGGGACGCCGCGGGCGGCGGCCACCCCCGCCCCCACATAGGGCAGGTAGGCGGGCCGGTTGGGCTGACCCCGGAACGGCACCGGGGCCAAATAGGGCGTATCGGTCTCAACCAGCAGGCGGTCGGCTGGGCAGAGGGCGGCCGCCTCTCGCACCGCAGTGGCGGATTTGAACGTGACGATGCCGCTGAACGACAGGTACGCGTCAAGGTCAAGTCCTCGGCGAGCCTCGGCGGGGCCGCCGCTGAAGCAATGGAACACCGTGCGTTCCGGCACGCCCTCGCTGGCCAGGATGGCGAAGGTGTCGTCCCACGCCTCGCGGGTGTGGATGACCAACGTCAACCCGTGGGTGTGAGCCAGGACGATCTGCGCGGCGAACACCTCGCGTTGCACCGGCCGGGGCGAGTGGTCGTAGTGGTAGTCGAGCCCGCATTCTCCGACCGCGACCACGCCGCTCTCCCCGAGCATGGCGCGAATGCTGTCCACTCCTTGGACGGCATCGTGGGGATGCAGGCCGACGGTGGCCCACACGCCGGCGTGGTCTCGCGCTACGTCGATGGCGGCTCGCGACTGCTCGGCATCGGTTCCCACCGTGATAAGCCGGGTGACACCGGCCTGCTTGGCCTCGTCGATGGCGTCGACACCGACGGTGTCGCCGTAGGGAACATGGCAGTGGCTGTCGGCCCACACGGCTCCGGTCCTACCATACCGACAACATGGAGCGGACCCGTGCGGCACGGAAGGTCGACGGGCTCGGCCGCGTGGTCCTGCCCATCGAGCTCCGGCGTCAGCTCGGCATCGACCCCGGAGATGAGTTGGCCATCGGCGTCGAAGCCGGCCGGCTGGTGCTGGAAAAGGTGCAGGACCACTGCGTCTTCTGCGGCGGGCAGGCCGAGCTGCGCGAGTACCGGGGCAAGCGGGTCTGCGCGCCCTGCCGCGCCAATATCGCCCCGAGCTAAACGTCCACGGCGACGTCGTAAACAGCTCGCTTGGGGACCCCGAGCGCGCGGGCCACGGAGGCGATCGCCGTCCGCTTGTCGTCACCGGCGGCCAGCCGGGCCGTCAGCGCCAGCCGGATGGCCTCGTCGTCGGCGGGGACGGCCTCGGCCTGTGGCCGGCCGCCCAGGATCACGACGTACTCGCCCCTCGGCGCGGTGGCGGCCAGGTGCTCCACCGCCGATGCGAGGGTGCCTCGCCACACCTCCTCGTGCAGCTTGGTGAGCTCCCGGGCCAACGTCACCGGTCGTTCCTCTCCGCAGGCCGCGGCCAGATCGCCCACGGTTCGCCTGACGCGGTGCGGCGCCTCGTACAACACGACGACGCGCTCCTCCTCGGCGAGAGCTGCCAACCGTCGGCCCCTTTCCCCACCTTTGGGCGGAAGGAAGCCCTCGAAACAGAAACGGACGGCCGCCAATCCGCTCACCACCAGGCCGGCCACGGCGGCCGAGGGCCCGGGCACCACCGTCACCGCGGCGCCGGCGTCGGCGGCGGCGCGCACCAGTCGGGCTCCGGGGTCCGAAACGGCCGGCATCCCGGCGTCACTGACCACGGCCACCGTCTGGCCCGCCGCCAACCACTCGAGGACCCGCGGCACGGACGCGGCTTCGTTGTGCTCGTGCAGCGCCACGAGCCGAGACCCGGACACACCGGCGTGGGTGAGCAGCCGGCGGGTATGGCGCGTGTCCTCACAGCAGATGACGTCGGCGCCGGCCAGCGTTTCCACCGCCCGCGCCGACAGGTCACCCAGGTTCCCGATGGGCGTGCCCACCAGGACCAGCGTTCCGCTCACATCCGGAGTTCGAGTTGGTCGCCGGGTCGCAATCGCCAACGTTCGAACGCCCCCGCCTCCGCCTCAATCACGCTGCGCGCCCGCCAGCGGGGCAGGCCGACGCGATGAGGCACCATGCGCCGCGTCGTCACGACCACCAGGTCGCCGTCGCAGAACGCCACATCGATGGCGAACCGCATCCCGACGGTGTGGACGCTGCGAGCCGGCTGCAGCAGCAGGGCGCCCTCCAGGTGATCCCGTCCCAGCGCGCCGTGCAGCCGATCGCGGCGCGACGAGGCCACCTCGACGGCGGCCAGGACTTCCCCGTCACGGAGCAGCCACGCCATTCACACATTGAATCTGATCTCGAGGACGTCGCCGTCGACGACCTCGTAGTCCTTGCCCTCGACCCGAAGCTTCCCGACCTCCTTGGCCGCCTGCCAGGAGCCGAGCTTGAGCAGTTCGTCCCAGCGGATGACCTCGGCCCGGATGAATCCTCGCTGCAGGTCGGAATGGATCACCCCGGCGCATTCCGGCGCCCGCGCCCCGGCCCGAAACGTCCACGCCCGGCTCTCCTTGTCGCCTGTCGTCAAGAACGTTCGCCGGCCCAGCAGCTGATACGCCGACCGGGCCACGCGTGGCAACGCCCCCTCCCCCAGCCCCAACCCGTCGAGCAGCTCGGCCCGCTCCCCCGGATCCAGCTGGGCCGTCTCCGCCTCGAGCTTGACGCTCACGCCCAGCACCTCGGCGCCGTGGCCGAGCTCATCGGCGACCGGCTTGGTCAGCGCGTCGGCGTCACCCAGGCGATCCTCACCGAGGTTGACGACGGCGAGAACGGGTTTGTTGGTAAGGAGGAAAAAGGGTCGGAGCAGGCCCAGTTGGTCAGGGTCTAACCGGCTGCGGTACAGCGGCGTCCCGGCCTGGAGTTCGACCGACGCCGTCTCCAGGGCCTCCACCTCAGCCTTGAGGGAGCTATCGCCCTTAGCCGCCCGGCGGCGCTTGTCGACCTGGCTCTCCACCGTCGCGACGTCGGCCAGCACCAGCTCGAGCTCGAGAATCTGGAGGTCCTCGACGGGGTCGCTGGCGCCCGGAACATTGTCGTCCTCGAAGGCCCGCAGGACCAGGCACAGCGCATCCGCTTCGCGAACGCCGGCGAGGAAACGATTGCCGAGGCCCTCCCCCGTCGATGACCCGGCCACCAGCCCGGCGATGTCAACGAACTCGACGGTGGCGTGCACGGTCTTGCGGCTGTGGCTCATCTCCGACAGAGCCAACAACCGGTGATCGGGGACCTGGGCGACGCCCACATGGGTCTCGGTCGTGGAGAAAGGATGAGGGGCGACGACCGCCGAGCCGTTGGTGAGCGCGTTGAACAAACTGGACTTGCCGGCGTTCGGCCTCCCGATAATCCCGAGACGCTCCATTCGCTAGAGGCTACTGGGGCCTGTAGCGTCGCAGTTCATGTCGAAGCGCACCAAGAAGGCCAAGGTTCGGGCTCATCGCAAGAAGGCCAACCACGGTCGCAAGCCCAACCGGGGCCGCTAGCGGTTGCGGATGCCCACCCTCCGCTGTCTGAGGGTGGCCGACCCGCCTGACATCTGGCAGGGTCTGGGCTTCGCAGTAGACGGCACTCTCTGCTTCGTCGACGGTGTCGTGCATGTGCTCGACGGCGCGTCCGAAACGGAGAGTCGCGGCATCCGGTCGTGGACGGTGGACGGCCTGGTGGTGCCGGAAGACGGCGGGATCGACGGCTTGGATACGGTGGCCGAGGAATCGGCCTCAGGTCACAGCGTCGCCGTCGCCGCTCACCCCAACGGGGTAATTGGCATCGACCACCTCGTCGTCGTCAGCCCGGATCTGGACCGTACAGTGCAGGCCCTGTCTCTTATACACAT
>CAXMLU010000812.1:0-2233 GCA_964194255.1 uncultured bacterium | reverse complement strand
TGGCTGGGGGCGTCGGATGGCGGGGTCTTCACCTTCGGCGATGCCGCCTTCTACGGCTCGCAAGGAGGCACCCCGCTCAGCCGGCCGGTGGTGGGGATCGGCTACCAGCCCCTCACGCGCATCAGCTCCTGATCGTGAACCAGACCACCTTGCCCGACCCGTTGGGCTCATACCCCCAGGACGTCGCCAGCTCCGCCACCAATTGCAGTCCGTGGCCGTGCTCGTCCTCGGGGGCAGGTTTGCCAAGCACGGGCGGACTCGTGCTGCCATCGCTCACCGCGACCGTCACTGCGTCGTCGTCAACGGTGACCGTCAACGCCACCGCGCCGCCGCCATGAGCGATGGCATTGGTGACCAACTCGCTGGCCAGCACGCAGATCAGCTCGCGGTATCCGGCGCCTCCGCACCGTTCGACGGCGCCGTCGACGAAACGTCGAGCCGCGGCCAGACTCGTCATGTCGGCGGCTATTGCAATGGTCTGCTGGCGATGTCCCAACGCATCCATTTCACCACGCCCCATGGCGCGGACCATGGCAATGCGCGGCTCAGGCGTGTCCCAGGGTGGGCTCGGGTCGGCCCAGACGCTGGAGCTGAAGGAGGCGCCCGGACTTGACCCGATCGGCGCCCACGAGGAGCACGGGGATGTCACTGGTGGCCAGAAGGCGCTTGACCCAGCTGCTCGACAGACGGCTCCGAAGCCGCGACTGGCCCGGGTTGGCGACCACGATGATCGACACGGCTCGGTCGAGCGCGGTCTGGATGATCGACGCCGAGGGTGAGCTCATCGACGCAACCACCAGGCGTTCGACGACGTGGGCGCCAAGCCGTTCGAGCGCATCACCGGCCTCGTCGACCAGCTGTTGAGCCCTCTCCTTCGGTTGCGACTCGACCACGCCGCGGCCCGACGGGGCGACGGTGCGGGCCAGGCCGACGATGACCTCGGCGCCGCAGTCACGGGCCAGCGCACCGGTCACGATCACGGCGCGCTGGGTGCATAGCGAGCCGTCCACCACCACCAGCATCCGCCGTGTCGGTTCCCGATCCACCGCTCCAGGCTCACATGCTGCTGGCGTAGGGTCCATACCGCGACAGCGCTGCTAATGTCTCTCGACGTGGTTGAAGCCGAGGCAAGCACGGGTATCGCCGGACTCGACACCGTGCTCGGTGGCCTCATACCGGGCGACAACGTGGTCTGGGTGGCCGAGCGGGCTGGCCCGTACGAAGTGGCGGAGCGGGCCTTCATCGCCCAGGCTCGACGAGAAGGCCGGCGCTGCATCTACGTGACCGCCCTGCACGACCCGGTCGACCTCGGCCTGAGCCCCGACGTCGAGATCATCGACGCCAGGCCTGGTCGTCCCGATGCGCCGCCGGCTGCGCTCGCCGCCGAGATCGAGCGACGGGCGCGGCAAGATTCGCTGAACTCGTTCGTGATCGACGACGTGGAAACGCTGGCCGGGCGGTGGGGCAAGGCGGCCGCGCTGAGCTTCTTCAGTCGGACGTGTCCGACGCTGCTCGAGTGGCGGGCCCTCGCCTACTGGCGGATCCCGCGCGCCTGCGGCGAGCGGTTCCTCGGCTCCGTTCGACAGGTGACGCAATGCGTGCTCGACGTGCGCGGTTCGCAGCTGCACGTCGTGAAAGCCGAGAGCCGGCCCGCCAGTGTGCAAGGCCTGGTCGTACGGGTCGCGGTAGACGGCGACGACCTCATCATCGAGCGTTCAAGCGCATCCGGCCGCCTCGCGCTTGGCCTCGCCAACCTCCGCAAAGAGCGCCACCTCAGCCAGGCCCAGCTAGCCGCGCTTGCCGGCGTCACCGCCAGCGCGATCTCCCAAGCCGAGGCGGGGAGCCGCGGGTTGTCGCTCGACACGCTCGTCACGATGACCGACCGGCTTGGCGTGTCGCTCGACTACCTGCTGAACGCCGAAGCGGCACCCGGATATGTGCTCGCCCGTCACGACCGCCGGCGCACGGCCAAGCCCGGCACCATCCCGCTCTTCGACGACTCAAGCGTCGGCCTTCGGGCCTACCTCGTGCTGCTCGCCGCCAACATGGCCGGCCAACCGCATGTGAAACACAAGGGCACCGAACTGATCGCTGTCCAGCGCGGCCTCGTCCAGGTGACCGTCGGGGGCTCAGACACGCCCGTGTTGCGGGCCGGTGACTCAATCCTGGCAAAGCGGGCGGCGGTCACGGGATGGCAGAACCTCCGAGCCGAGCCGGCGGCATTGTTCTGGTT
>CAXMLU010000811.1:0-6961 GCA_964194255.1 uncultured bacterium | reverse complement strand
AGGTTGCCGACGTTCTCGATGATCAACACGTCGATCTCGGCGAGAGGGAGCCGGCCTAGCCCGGAGCGGACCATTGTGGCGTCGAGGTGGCACTCGCCACCGAACCCGGCGCTCGTATTGACCAGCGAGACGGGCGCACCGAGGCCGGCGAGCTCGTCGGCGTCGAGGCTGGTTGCGATGTCGCCTTCCAGAATCCCGAGCCGAACCTGTTCGCCGAGGGCCGCGATCGTTCGCTTGAGCAGGGTGGTCTTGCCCGCGCCGGGAGAGGACATGAGGTTCACGGTGGTGACCCCGGCAAGGGCGAAGTCAGCTCGGTTGCGGTCGGCGATGCGGTCGTTTTCGGCGAGGATGGTCTCCAGAACGGCAACGCGCTCGGTGCCTGTCTCCAGGTAGCCAGTGTGATCGCCGACGTCGCGTTCATCGTGTTCGTGCCCGGTACCATCAGCGTGACGGTGGAATCTTCCCATCAGCACACCTCCCGTGCGCGGTCGATCGATGCGATCAGGAACTCCTCACCGCTGACAAGTGTGACCTCGGTACTGTCACAGCTCCGGCACAGCATGATCGGCAGGTCCAGCGTGGTCTGTGCTCCGCACGCCCCACAGTCGATGACGGCGGGAACGTGGTCGACGACCAACTCACAGCCTCCGAGGTCCGTGCCGTCGGTGAGCAGCTGCCAGGAGAACAGCAGCGAGTCGGGCACGACTTGGCGGAAGTGGCCGATACGCACCTCGACCCGCTCGACGCGCTGTCCGTCGGCGTGTCGGGTGACGGTGTCGACGATGGCTTCGCACACCGCCAGTTCATGCACGCCTTGTCCCCCTGTCGTGGTTACGCACCGCTGGCGCAGATTGTCGTTTGCTAGGCCACCGTCGGTGCCGTTGCCAAGGCGGCGCACCGTTGGCATGTGCCGGAAAGAGCGACGCGGTCGGTGTCGATCGCGAAGCCCGACTGGCGATCCAGCGTCCGGGCCAAGACGCTCAATGTCTTGTCTGGGATCTCGACGATGCCACCGCACCCGCTGCAGACGAGGTGTCCGTGCCGATGGTCGGTGCGGTGATAGACGGCCGCCTCACCGTCGAACTGCAAGGGCGTAAGCAGCCCAAGCTCGGTCAATAGTTCGAGGGTGCGGTACACGGTCGCCCTATCGGGCCGCGGTGTGGTCCTTTTGACGGCGGTGAAGAGCTCGGCCGCGGTGAAATGGTGCTTGCCGGTGTTGAGGATGGCGCCAAGCACGGCCCGGCGGGCCGGGGTGATCCGCCCACCGCCGGCCCGGATCTCGGCGAGCGTGTCCTCGAGCTGGTCGTGCATGGCCACAGCCTAGATGACTCCAGCACTGTTGCGCTAATGTCGCAACACGGCTGGATCTCATTCATCGATCCTCCGTCCCCGACGGGAGCACCCGAGCCATGCACGCGATCGCACCGCCGGCTCCTATGCGGAGGCCTGGAGAGTCAGACGACTCTGACGACCAAGATGACCCGAATGAACCGCAGTCAGCATCATGTGGACGCGCAAGGGATAGGAAGGCCGACGCCGGTCATCTTTGGGATCCATCGGCGGAACAGACGCTCCTCGAAGCCGGGCGAGCCCGACAGTGCTACGAGGCCTGCGCCCCGGATTACTTGAAGGCTGCCGGGTGGAGCTGCTTGGCCAGCTCACGGTCGTCTCGGCGTTGCGCCATTCCGGGCGGGTATCAAGGACGTCTATCACCGCGAACCACCTTTTCTTGATTGCGGTGGTGTTGGCGCACACCCCAGTCAGGTCTGCTCCTTGGCCTCGGTCGTCTGACCCGAGTTCGGGTCGAATGACGGGTAGGCGACCACCACGAAGCAGTCGGGATTGGCCCGCGCCACCGCCCCCACGCTAAGGCTGGGTCCTCGACCTAGTCGACAAACAACAGCACCCCGCCGGCCTGGGTGACGTGGTCGTTCGGGATCGCCGCGCCCGCAGCGGAGATCGGACCCATCCCTCCGTAGTACTCTGGCGGCAGGCCCGCAACCTTTCCCTCCGCATCAGCGAATGTGGTGATACCCGACGGCGCCCGCCTACGCGCAGCTCGAGTTGGCGATCACTGGCGAGGGGGCAGGCGTCGGATCTGCAGCACGCATGCTATGGCTAGGCCGAGCCCTAGGCCGACGACGACGGAGATTCCGGCGCGGGCGATTGTGGGCGGGGCGGCCACCGGTACTTGGGAGTGCAGCAGGTAGGGTAGGTCGGTCACGCCGCCGAGCAAGCCGATCCCAAGTCCGGCGCAAGCGCCGGCGACCAGGCCACCTTCCCGCTCCTGCTGGAGGAGGGCGACGCTGAGAGCGCCGAGGCCCCAGAACGCGAAGCCGATCCCGCCGGCGACCAGGGTGTGGAGGAGCGCGATCCACACGGAGCCACCGCTGATAAGGGCTGCCGCGTAGCTGCGGGCGATGTCGGAGGCCACGGCCAACGCGAGGAGGGTGCTGAGGCCGTATCCCCACCATCGCGACCGGCCGACGACCAGGGCGATGAGAATTAGGAGCAGTGCGAGGCCGAGCCATGGCAGCGGATCGGGCGGCGGGACCCACAGGATGCGTCCCGCTAGGTTGACGGTGACAGCTCCTAGGCGTAGCGGGATGACCCAGTCGGCGACGGCGGTGACCCGGTGGGGGTCTTGCTGGACAGCCGGCGGGCGTGGGCCCTCCCATCGGGTGCGGCGGTCTCGCCAGGTGGCGGTGTGGCTGGTGCTGATGTGTTGCCATTGCGGGGCGGCGGTGGGCTGCGCGATGGCCGGGAGGGTGGTCGGCGGTGCGCCGGCGGCGACGAGGCGGTTCTGGTACACGGCGGGGGAGTGGATGTTCTCGAACACGCCGGCCGGACCGATGCGCAGATAGGCCTCGCTTTGGTAGCCGATCACGACGACGTCGGTGCGGGTGGTGTTGGTGAGCTGGATACGCCGGCCGAGGTCCAGGAGGCGCGCGCTTATGCCCGGCGTTGGCGGAGCGAGGCCGACGATCTGGCTCTCGTAGTCGGTTGGTGGCACACCTCCCACGGTGTGAGCGGAGGCGGGCGCGGCGGTGCCGAGTTCGGCGGCGATGATGGTGGCCGCTGCCGCCGCGACCCGCCGTGCCGTACCTCGGGCTTTGGTCATCGGCGTCGTGTTCGCTTGGATGGCCTCGCTGGGCCCCTGCCGGGAAGCGGAGGCGGAACTTTGGGGCGCCGGTTCCGTCGGTGTCGGATGTCGCGCAGGCCGACGGGTGTGGCGGCTAGCACTATCGCCAGGCCGGCCACGAGCGCGGCGATCACTGCGGTGCCGAGGCCGCTGTTGTGCCGGCCGGACACGACCGCGGTGGGACTGGCCGCGACCAGGAACCAGCCTGGTCGGGTGAAGGTGGAGGCGACGGTCGATGGTCCGCTGAGGGTCTGCGTGGGCAGCTTTGTCCATGTGTGGCCGTCGGCGGAGTAGAGGAGTGCTCGCGCCGGCTGGGGTGCGGTCATGATGACGTCGCCAGCGACGACGAGCGTGTCGGCTGGCGCGTTCGACGGTCGGTAGGTGAGTTGGATGCGGTAGGCGTTTCCGTCGGCGACCAGCCCGGGCGGGACGGGACCGAGGGTGGCCGGATCGAGCGGCGTGATGACCGCGTGCACCGTCGTATCGGCGTCGTGGGGAGCGAAGGCGCCGGCGCCGAAGTCCGCGACGAACTGGCCGTCGTCGGTGGATGCCCCGGCCGGGACTGTCTTCCCTGCGGTGAACGCGATGTCAGTCGCCAATGGCGTCGGGGTGATGTTGCCGGCCGCGAACTGCGGGGGCGGGTGGATCCACCGGTAGGCGGGTGGTGGTCCGATGCTGTCGAACATTGGGAGCATGTGGTGACCGGACAACGTCAGGGTGGCGACCATGATGGCGAGGTACGCGGCGACGATCAGCGCTCCGGCGCGCCTGCCGTGTCGGGAGGCTGTCTGGTCTGTCACTGGTCGATGGGCATCCACACGACCGGGTGGGTGGCAAAGGCTGGCGGCCAGACGACGGCTTCTTGGCCGGGGGCGACCCATTCCCAGATCACGCTGGCCGCGTTGCGGTTGTTGCCGGCGTCGTGTGCTCCGGGAGGGGCGATGTCGAGGCCGCCGCCGTTGGCGAGGGTGCCGACGGGCAGCTTGACGGCTTGGGCCGCGGCCCCGACGGCGTCGGTGGTGGCCTGCCCGGCGCGGGGTAGGACGTGTGCGAACAGGGCGTAGGCGTTGGAGAACCCGGACAGGGCGTGGGAGGTCATGGGCTGGTGGTAGCGGGCTCGGTATTGTGCGGCGGCCCAGGCGAGCGTCGCCCGGCCCTCCGGGGTAAGAGCGTCGGGGCGGACGGCCTCGGCGTCGGGCTTGTCGGAGGCGAACACGCCGACCGCGGTGGCGCCGAGGCGCTGGCCAAAGGCGGGCATACAGTAGGAGCTTGAGGTCCCCAGGTTGACGACGAGCGGGACGTGCTGGGCGGCCAGCGCCCGGCGCAGAGCGGTGCCGTCATCGAGGTAGGCGGCGACGTATAGGGCGTCGGGTCGAGCGGCGGCGATGCGGGCGACCAGAGCGGCAAAGTCAGCGCCAGCCGGCGAGTAGTTGAAGGTACCCACCAGCGGTTGGCCGGTGGCGGCGACCTCGGCGGCGGCACCCGCCTCGACAGCCCGCCCGTAGGGATCATCGACATAGGCGACCGCCCAGCGCAGCGGGCCCGGGTGGGGGAGCTGGGCGGCGAGGCCGGCGCCTACGAAATCCACCGCCTGCTTGCCCAGGTCGCCGCCCATTGGCGCCATCCGGATGAAGTCGACGCCCGCGGCCACAGGACCATCGTTTTGGGAGGCATCGGGGGCATAGGGGTTGCCCGCGGCTGGGGTGGGGTCCCAGCCGACCTGTCCGACTGCGCCGGTCTCCCAGACGAGCATGTGGCGGCGGGTGGCTTCCGCCGCGGCGAGCGCCGAGTAAGCGCTGCCATGGGTGCCGACCACGACCGACACTCCGGCTTCGGCCAGGCCGGCCATGGCCGGAACAACGCTCTCGGGGCGGTCGAGATCGGCGGTGACGAGCTCGACGCGGTGCCCGCTGATACCGCCGTGGGTGTTGGCCCACTCGGCGGCCAGCTGGGCGCCGTGCTTCTCTTCGCTGCCCTGTACGCCCTGGGAGCCGGTGGTCGGATACATGAGCCCGACCTTGATCGGCATGGAGCGGCCGCTGCAGCCGACGAGAAGCCCAGCGATGGCGGCGACACATGCGACGACGGCGGCTCGTCTCATAGAACGACCAGAAGGTTGGCGGCGACGTGGGTGGTGGCCGGGACCGCCCACGTGCCGCTCGCCCAGCGCTGCCAGCCGAGCACGAGGCCGGCGGCCAGGTCGAGGGCCAGCACCCACCAGCCGTAGACGGTGACATGAGCGACGGCGAACAGCACACTCGAGCCGCCGACGGCCAGGGCGGCGCCCCCCGGGCGGAGAACGGCGTAAACGAAGCGGCGGAAGAAGACCTCTTCGGCCACCGCGGCGAAGGTGACGGCCGCCAGGTAGCCGGAGCCGGCGGGAACGGGCCGGTAGCTGCCGCCGAGCAGTCTTCCCAGTCCGAACGCGGCCATGCCGGCGGCCAGCGGGACGAGGGCGGCGCGAGCTGGCCGGCGGGTTTCGCCGTTGAGCGGCCAGGCGCCGCCGAGGAGGAGCAGCGCGCCGAACAGGACAGCCAGGCTGACAGTGCCGCCCGGGAGGAGGGGTCGGGCCACAAAGACGGCGAGGAGCGAGGCCATTGCCGCAACTGCTGGAGCGGGGCGGGCGGCGGTCATCCGCTGACCTGGAAGAGGACGGCGGCGATCACCTGGTTGCGGAACGGGAGGTGGTCGGTGGCCACCCACGACGCCTGCACTGCGTGCGGCCCGGCGCTGAGCCCGGCGAGCTGGGTTTGGGTCTTGTAGGCCATGGCTACCAGCTTGCCGTCGAGCTGGACGTGTATGTGTCCCTGATCGCCGCGCAGCGGTCCTGTCACCTGTGCCGGCGGTAGAACGGTGCCGCCGATCACTTGGAACTGGAGGGTCACGTCCGGGCCGGGGACCTGGTTGGGTGTGGGGCTGACGATGACCAGTTTGGCGTCGGTGACCGGCCGCGGGGCTGGGCCGCTCGACCCGCACGCGGCGAGCGCGACGGCCAGCGCCGCGGCGGTGAGAGCCGAGCGCATCTTCATGGTTGCTGTCTGCATTGGTGCTCCTCTGGGCGGGCCCGACGGTGAAGGTTCTGGATGGCGCCCCGATGACGGAGAGCCGCTGTCATTTGACGAGGATGCTGATGTCGGCGCCGACCGCGCTGCCGTCGGTGGTGGCGGCCGCGACCGTGAACCGGTATGTGCCTCGCTGGCTGGGCGCGTCGGCCACGTAGTGGCCAAGGGTGTCGAGTTTGCGGGTCGTGAGCACACTCGCCGACCCGGCTGGCTCGATGGCTTGGGTCACGTCGAAGGTGCTGATGGGGATCTCGTTGCCGTCGGCTCCGATGAAGGTGGAATGAAATTCGTTGAAGCCCGGATGGCCGGGGTCGAGGTAGATCTGGAGTTGGCGGCCGCCGCTGAGGTGGATGTTGTAGATCGTGGGCAGTCCGGGGTTGTGCTGGACGTCGGTGGGCAGGAACGGCGACTGGGTGACGAGGTCGATCGGAACCTCGGTTGACTGTTGGGCGCGCTGGACGAGCACGGTCAAATGCCATCGGCCTTGCAATGCCAGGTTGGCGCCCTGACCCCCATAGGTTCCGTCGGGTGTCTGCTGGAGGGCAAGGGTGGAGTCGCCGACGTCGGTGCGTTCCGGGAAGTGAAAGGTGAGCTTGACCTCGGCGGCTTGGACGGCCTGGCCGGTGTCGTAGTTGAGGACCTGTAGGCGGAACTGGTTGAAGCCGGCGGTTCCGGGCGCCACGGTGAGATGCAGCCGGACCGTGGTGGCGAAGTCATGGGTGTCGATCACGATCGGACGCAGTGTCGGTGTGGCGGG
>CAXMLU010000810.1:0-2729 GCA_964194255.1 uncultured bacterium | reverse complement strand
TCCGACGGGGGAGTGTTCACGTTCGGAGCCGCCGGGTTCTTCGGTTCCCTTCCGGCGCGGCCTCGCACCGCTGTTGGAATCCATAGCGTGGTGGTCACCGACCCGACCCGCTCGACCCCGGCGCGGGGCCCCACGCCCGCCCATGACGGCCGGGTCTTGCCCACGACCATCTGGTATCCCACATCCGGACCGTCAGGTCCAGGCGATGCGGCCGACGCCGCGCCGCTTCCGGGACCTTTCCCCCTCGTCGTGTTTGCGCACGGGTTCAACACCAATCCGGCCACCTACGAGGTGCTCGTCCACGCCTGGGCCGAGGCCGGCTACGTCGTGGCCGCACCGGAATTCCCGATCTCCGGGTCCGATCCGGCCGGACCGGCCAGCGAGGCGGATCTGGTGAACCAGCCGGCCGACATGTCAGCGGTGATCACCTTCATGCTCAACGGCGGCTGGACGTCCGGCGTGATCGACCCCCGGCACGTGGCCGTCGCCGGTCACTCTGACGGAGGCGAAACCGTTGTAGCCGCCACCTTGAATTCGGCCTACCACGACAGTCGTATCACCGCGGCACTGAGCCTATCCGGCGCCCTGCTGGACATGCCCGGCGGATCCTACGGGTCGGTCAACAACGTCCCCTTGCTGATCGTCCAGGGGGATGCCGACACGATCAACCTCCCGTCCGATAGCGCTGCCGTCTACAACGTGGCGCAGTCGCCCAAGGCTTATCTCGACATCGTGGGCGGCGGCCACCTTCCTCCCTACATCAGCCCCGGCCCACAGTCCGATTTGCTTCGCAGCGCAACGATTGACTTCCTCGACGCCGAGTTGCTCGGAGACACGATCGCCCCCATCCGGCTCGGTGTCGACGGCAACCAAACGGGGTATACCTCACTGACACACCCGCTGGCATGAGTGGTGCTTCCTTAGTGGGATGATCGCGAAATATCCCGACCGGCTCGAACATAGCGCGCGCCCCTCCGAGCCGGGCATCGGTTCGGCGCCGCTGGCGTCACTGGCTACCCTGCTGGCGCCGCAGTCGCTGGGTTCGGCGGATGATCCGATCGACGACGGGCGCTGGCACGCCCGGAAACCGCTCGGCGGCGCGGGGCAGGGCATCGGCCAACGCGTCCAAGGTAGTGAGCACCGTCTCAGCGGCGGCCGGGCCGGGCAAGCCCCAGGACTTAGCTTCCAGGGCCAGATGGTGGAAGCTCACCTTCTCGATGAGGTCCTGGCCGCCCACCCACAGCCCGGCCCGTACGGACTTCGCGAACTCGACGGTCGGGGCCACATCGTACGCCGGGGCGAGGCGCAGCGTCCCTGACGCGAAGAGAAAGGCATAGTTGCGGGCGTGCGCGTCGGCGTTGCCGACCGCGATCGACAGGGTCATGGCGCTGGCCAGGCGGGCCCATTCCGCTCGGGGGTCTACCGCATGGTCGCCGAGGACGCGGGCGAGCCCTTCGTAGGACGGGAGCTTCCGTCCCATCTGTTGGTACTTGCCGCGCCCGGCCGGATCGATGCCGAGAGCCTGGCAACCGTCCTCCTGGTGAATACGCACGACGCGGCCATCGGGGTCCGACCGCCGGTCGAAGCGGCCCACGATAAGGACGTCTCGGTCCGCGATTCGGACCAGCTCGACCTGCGCCACGTCGAGGCCGGCAAGGCCGGCCGCGGTCAAGCACAGGGCCTCGGCTGCGATCAACCCGTGGTGTTCGAACGGGTCGGGTTTGAGTATGTGGGTGGACGGAACGCCGGGCGCCGGCCGTGCCCAACCGTCGGTCGTGCGGTGCAGGAGCAGCTTGGCCTGCAAGCCAGCCAGCGAGACGGGTACGTCGAAGTCGGCCCCGAGCGGATGTTGGGGCAGCTCCGCGATGGCGGCTTCGATCTCGGCGCCGGCCAAAGGATGGAGGGGGCCCGAGGCGGGCGGCGTTTCCTGGTCGGGGAGGAAGGCCACGGCGCCGGCGCAGTCCCGGCCAATGGCACACACCAGCCCAAACCCGTCACCACGGCGCACGCCGAACTGCTCCTCGAGCAAGGTCCGGGTCTCACCTTCCGGGAGAAGCCCTTCGACCCACCACCTGACCGGGTCACCGGTGTAGGGCGCTGGACGGACCGGCAAGGCCACCGATAGGCACAGCGCCCCGATCCCGAGACGCTCGGCCAACTCCGGCGGATACGCGAGCTCCAGCCGGCCGCCCCGCGCTTGACGCAGGGTAGCGACGGGCTGGTCGGCCAGCCAGACGATCAGCTGGTCGGGCGCGGTCATGAGCGGTCGTCGGGCTCGGCAGGGGTGACCACAACCGCCGCGTCGCGGGGGACGGCGACGAGGTCGAACCCGCAGGCGGCGAACGCCGATACGAGCCTGGCCAGCGCCGGGTTGGCGACTCGCTCCATCCTGATCATGGTGGTGCGTTCCACGCCGATCCGTTCGGCCAGCTCGGCTTGGGTCAGCCCTGCCGCTCGTCGACAGCCGGCCAGGGCTCGGCCCAAACCCGTCTGTCCCCGGATGCGAAACCAGACCACGACGCCTTCCTCCTGATGTTGGATAACTGCAACTTACCATAGAAGACACACCTATGTTGCAGTTATACAACTTTCCGGAGTAACTCGTCGAAGTTGCCTTTGAGCAACTTTCTGTCCCTCGGTTGCCGGTGGTTTGGTTTGGATGGGGAGGGGCCCGCCGGCCGGAAGCGGGTGGGAGGGTCCTGCGACGGCGACAGGACCCGTCCCTGCGG
>CAXMLU010000809.1:0-4639 GCA_964194255.1 uncultured bacterium | reverse complement strand
ACCGAGATGGCGCGGGAGGTATGGCAGGAGGTGCTCGGGTACTTCTTCGCCCACCGCGAGCGCACCGTCGAAGCGGTACAAGCTCTCGGCCTCACTCCCGGGCACATGAAGTCACTCTTCGAACTCGATCCCGATGATCCGCGTTCGATGGGCGAAATCGCGGAGGCACTCGCCTGCGACGCGTCGAACGCCACCTGGATGGTGGATCGCCTGGAGGAGCGGGGCCTCGTGGAGCGGCGGCCCCACCCGACGGACCGGCGGGTGAAGACGGTAGTGCTTACGCCGGAAGGGGTGATCGTCAAGCAGCAGATGATCGACGCGCTCGGCCGGCCACCTGACGACCTCGTGGCGCTCGACCGCGCCCACCTCGAGGCGCTGCGGGCCGCGGTTCGTCTTCTGCCCGCGCATCCGCCGTTTTCGGCGCCGAGCCCGCGTCCGATCTCGAAGCGCGCCGTCAGCTAACCACGCCGTATTCGGGCTACCGGGCGTAGCCCATCATCATGGCGGTAGGCAATCCGGCCGCTACGCACTCCCACATGGCCGCCGGGTTTGATGTCCTGTCGCCAGCATAGACGGCGATGCGCGACGTCTGCAGCAGCTCCACCGCGTCTCGCTCGTTCAGGTCCGATGTGGTGATCCGGTTCCGGTCAAATCGAGTAGATCCGGTCCCACTGGGTGGAATGGCAAGTCATCTCCGATCCTCGCACCGCGTTGACAATCAGGTCTGGCCCTCCAGCATGTGGAGAACGGGAACGCCGTGCCGGCCGTAGTTCAGAAGCAGATCAGGAGGCCCTGTCCACTCGAGGTAGGCGTCGACATCTCGATCGTTGAGGAAGGTCACCTTGAGCACGCCGTTGCCGAGGTACCAAACTCTGCGCTCGGCTTGATAGTCCCAGAACTCGACGCGGTCCGCGATCCCCAGATCCATCAGATAGATGCCGATGGAAAGATGTGGAAGCCCCAGTCAACAGGCAACTCGAACAACGACGGACGCGGTTGCGTCGGGGGCAACTCGGTTCGCTCCCACAATGCTTGAAGTCGAGATCCCCTTCGAGAGGAGCGCTGAAGTTGGAGATGACGATCCGCGTGAAGATGGGCGCGAACTCAGGGTGCCCGCTCGACGCTACGGTTGGGCCAGACCGCTGGTTGTGCTAACGGTGGAGTCATGCCGGGCTCCGTGTTTGAAACCGCTGCGTCCACTGGCTTGCTGGATGGACTGCGTGTCCTCGACCTGAGCATCTGGCGGCCAGGCCCCTACGCCACGCAGCTCCTCGCTGAGATCGGAGCCGATGTGCTGAAGCTGGAGCCGCCCGGCGGGGATCCGATGCGGACCTATCCCGGATTGTTCGCGAGTCTCAACGTCAACAAGCGCAGTATCGTGCTCGATCTGAAGTCCCAACCGGGAAGGGACCGGGCGTTGCAGCTGGCGTCGGAGGCCGACGCTCTCGTCGAAGGCTTCCGCCCCGGCGTAGCCAGCCGCCTCGGCATGGGCTTCGACGAGGTGCGGGCAGTCAACCCGACCATCGTCTACTGCTCGATCTCAGGAATGGGCCAGGACGGAGAGCTGGCGGATGTTCCCGGTCACGACCTGAACTACCAGGCGTGGGCTGGAGCCCTCGCGCCTGAAGGGGGGCCGCCCGTTGTGTCAGCGCTTCCGATCGCCGATCTGGCCGCCGGAATGGCTGCCGCGTTCGCCATATGTGCCGCCGCCATGCGACGGCTCCTTGGGGGCGGAGGCGAGCGCATCGACGTCGCGATGGCCGACATCATGGCCACGTGGACCGGCGCGGTTCGGCCGCTGGCCCAGGGCGTCGACCCGTCAGTCCGCGGCGTTCCGGGGTACGGGATCTTCGAGACCGCCGATGACCGGTACATCACGCTGGGCGTGTTGACCGAGGACCACTTCTGGCGACCGCTGTGCACCGAGCTCGGACTGGAGGACTACGGCCAGCTCCCGTTCGCCGAGCGGATGGCGCGACTGGCCGAGCTGCAGGACCTTCTCTCTGCCGCCATCCGCCGGCGGGATCGCCAGGGCCTCGTGGCTGCCCTCATGGGCGTGGACGTGCCGATCGCGCCGGTCCTCGACCGTACGGAGATGCTCGAGCTGGCGCACTTCGGCCAAAGATCGGTGGCGACGGTCGATCCGTGGTCCGACCCGGCCATTGGGTATCCGATCCGGTTCGAGCGGCACGCGGCCAAGCGGACATCGCCGCCGCCGCAGCCGGACGAGCATCACGGCGCCGGCTTCCGCCCCCGGCCCTGACTCGCCTCCGAGCTTGACTCGTCCGCGCCGTCCAACGAGGGCGCTCGACGACCTCAGTAGATGGCGGAGTTCCCACCGGCTGGAATGGCCCCGCGGGCCTCGGCCAACTCGTCGGTCAAAGCGGCGCGCAGGGCCAGGAGGTCGTTGGCAACGGTCACCATGGCGAAGCCGCGCTCCACCCGACGCTTGGCGAGGGCGCCACTGGCATGGATCCCGGCCACGACACCAGCCTTTTGACACGCCACGACGATGTGGTCTAGGGCTTCATCGAAGTCCGGACTGCCGTCGTTGTTCCCGGGTGGGAGACCGAGGCTAAGCGACAGGTCGGCGGGACCGACGTAGATAGCGTCAAGGCCCGGGACGGCGAGGATGTCGTCGAGATTCGAGAGCGCTTTGGCCGTCTCGATCATAGGGATGACGGCCACACTGTCGTTCGCACCGGCGGCGTACTGAGGCGACCGCATCCCGGCCATCACGGGACCGAAGCTGCGTTCGCCGAGTGGCGGATATCTGGTGGCTCGCACCACCGCCTTCGCCTCTGACGCGGTGTTGACCATGGGAACCACGACGCCCGTCGCGCCCGCGTCGAGCATCTTGCCGATCACACCAGGTTCGTTCCAGGGGACCCGCACGATGGGCCGAGAGCCACCGAGGATGATCGCCTGAATCATGAACAGAGCCATCTGATAGTCCGTGGCTCCGTGCTGTGTATCGACGCACACATAGTCGAATCCGGCGCGTCCGGCGGCCTCTGCGGTCACCGGCGACGGTACCGTCAACCACGCACCGAGTGTGACTTCGCCTGCAGCCCAACGGCTCCGGAGAGTTTCGGTGGCAGGTGATTCCATCACTGGACGCCCGGAGGGATGGGTAGCACGGTTGTCGCTGGTCGGCCACTGAGGACGGCGAGAGCATTTTCGATGGCCTGAGCGTACAGGCGGCGCCGGCCGGCGACTGTTGACGACGCGATATGTGGCGTGACGATGACATGGGGATGTCCGAGTAACGGGTGCCCGGCGGGCAGCGGCTCAGGATCGGTGACGTCGAGCGCTGCGCCGGCGAGGTGACCGGCGTTCAGCGAGTCCAGGAGCGCCTCCTGGTCGACAAGGCTGCCGCGCGCGCAATTCACGAGGTAGGCGCCTGGCGTCATCAGCCCGAGCGTGGGTTGCGAGATGAGGTGGTAGGTGGTTGGCAGCGCTGGCGCATGGAGCGACACGATGTCGGCCGATGTCAGCAGATCCTGAAGGGATACGAGGCTCACCGAACCGTCGTCTCCCTCGACGTAGGGGTCGTGAGCAGACACGTTCATGCCGAGACCGAGGGCCGCTGTCGCGACGCGGCGGGCGATCCGTCCGAAGCCCACGAGACCCAACGTCCGGCCGTCGAGTTCGAGGGACTTCAGTGCTGCGCCTGGCAATCCCTGGGCAGCTCGCGCCTGCGCGGCAGGCAGGTTCTTGGTGATCGCCAGCATGAGCGCAATGGTGTGTTCGGCGGTGGATACGGTCGGTGCCTCTGGCGTGTTGCACACCACGACGCCAGCCGCATGCGCGGCAACCAGGTCGACATTGTCGTACCCGACCCCGACGCGCGAGATAACCCGCAGCCTCTGCGCCCGGGCGATGATCGGGCCGTTCCAACGCCACACCGAGCCGGCGATGACCGCGTCGGCGATGGCGAGGTCTGCTTCATCGGGACCCACGATGGTCGCACGGCCATCGACGAGGTCGTCATACTCTTTCGGCAGCTCACGATCGAAGAACAGCACCGGCTCAGGCAGAATCATCCTTTGACACGCTAACGTGCGCCCCGCTCAGGGGAAGAGAACAGGAATGGACGACACCGCGGACGAACCGCAGGCCGATGACGAGGGGGTCGCTCATGGTGGCCGCCCCCTGCTGCCCGAGGAGGAGGCCGCCGGCAGCGAGGATCCGGAGGCACAGGCTGTGGCCATCCTGGAGGATTCAGCGGCGCGTTCTGACAACCGGGTGACACCTGGCCCCGCCATTGAGCATCGCACGTCGGACGAAGCGACCGAGCCCGTCGAAGGCACGTGAATGACGGCTACGGATACGTGGTGCCGGGCGTGGGGGTCGTAGCCGCCATTCCGAGCACGCGGCCGGCGCCATACCCGGGCCGGAGGCGACGTCTACCTCCTGCACGATCGAATCCGGAATCGATCCCGAAGTTGGACCCTGGATCGACGAGAGATCGGCACCAGTCGGCGTGTACGCGGTCAGCAAGGCCGGTTCCCCCGGAGGAGGACGAACTCATGCAGGTCCCCCCGGTAGCCGTTACCGGCTTGCACTCGCGCCACCTCCTCGTAGGAGGAATTCATGATCACGTACTCGCCTTGCCGTGCCCGCCGGTCTGCTGACC
>CAXMLU010000808.1:0-8683 GCA_964194255.1 uncultured bacterium | reverse complement strand
CCCGCCGCGGCTGCGGCCCAGTGTGAGCGAGGCCGGCAATCCGGGGGCCGTGCACGACGAGGACGAGTTCGTCGACCTCGCGTGTGAGGGATGGGATTTCGCCGGCCAAGAAGCGGCAGACGTCAGCTTCTCCGGTTGCCGGCTGCGACGGGTGGGGTTGGCCGGCAGCGAGCTGTCGGGACTCAGACTCGTCGACTGCCGGCTCGAGACGTGCGACCTCTCTGGTGCGGACCTCGACAATCTCATTGCCCTCCGGGTCGAGGTCAGCGATAGCCGGCTCAGCGGGACCCTTTCCCCGCGGCCAAGCTCACCGATGTGCGCTTCTCGCACTGCAAGCTCGACCAGGCCAACCTCCGCTTTGCCCAGCTGACGCGAGTGGTCTTCGAAGCGTGTGGCTTGGTCGAGGCTGACTTTCAAGGCGCCGACCTCACCGGCGCCGAACTAATCGACTGCGACCTCGGCGATGCCGACTTCTCCAAGGCGACGATGACCGGCGCCCGGCTCACGGGATCCAGACTGGCCACGGTTCGCGGCGCCGGAGCCCTCCGGGGCGCCTACGTCTCCCGCCCGCAGATCGCCGAACTGGCCTGGCCGTTAGCCTCGGCCGTCGGACTTCTGGTGGACGAGGAGGCGACGTGACATCCCTTCACAGGAGAGGCAGCCCGCCCGTCACCTTGTCGATGAGCTCGTCCGCTCCCGGTCCAACGGAGCAACAGGTGGGCGTCCCGGCCTCGACCTGGGTACGTCCCGCGTCCTGAATGACCTCGACGTGCAATCCGGCCGCGGAGGCCGCCTGCTCGATCTCCTCCAGACCATCGAGATCGGCTACCCGGAGCACGACCTTGGGCTGACCGTCATCGGCCCAGTCCTTGAACATGGCGGTGTGACGAGTGGCCAACGCGGCTGCCACCGCGGCATGGGCCACCTGTGCGGCGATCTTGCCGCAGGTCATCCCCAGATCGGCGCGGACCACCAGGATGAGCTTGGACGCCATGCCCGAGCCTACGTCGGAGCGGATACCGGGCCGGTTGGTGGTCAGACGGGCAACAGGACGCCGCAGAACACGCACTTCGGCGTGTTGGCCCGGATCTGTTGCTGACAGCCGGGGCAGGCGGCCATGGCCGGACGTTCGGGCTGGACATCGACCAGCGGAACCGTCGACACCAGGCGGGGCCGCAGAAGCAGCGCGTGAGGCAGGGCGACGATGAGGAGCATCCAGCCGTACAGCCACCACAGGCCAAACGATCGGCCCTTGCTGGCCGCAATTCGGGCGGGGATGAGCGCGACGACAGCCACCACCAGCAGCTGCCCCGTGAAAGATGTCACATGTTGTGCAACGCCTGAGCGGCGCAGGACGTTCCCCGCCGGTGGAGAAACCGCAGGGACGCCCCTCTCGTGCCGGCTTACGGCATGCTGTCGGTCATGCCAGTCCGAATCGACGGCTCGCTGGACTACGTCAACTGGGATCAGGCCAAAGCCGACCTGATCGCCGACAACTTCGACAACGGCCGGTCCGCGGCCGCACTGTGTCTCTCCTTTGAGCAGTCACAGCACGTTGCGATCGCTCGGGATGGGCCGAGGGTCGTCGGAATGGCTCGGCTGCTCTCCGACGGCGTCTGCAACGCCTACCTCGTCGACGTGTGGACGTCCTCGCCATACCGCCGGCAGGGTGTGGCTTCGGCCATGGTACGACTGCTCATGATGCGTGTGCCGGGTCAACACATCGGCCTCCAGACCGACGATGCGCAACCGTTCTATACGGCACTCGGCTTCGGGCTCCAACCCGACTTCATGTCAATCGTCGTCGGTAGGTGGCTCAAGAACGACGCCAACCGCTGAGCGATCCTCTTGCCTCGTTCCTCGCCCGACCAGGTCCCACCGGTTGCCGTAGACGTCCTCGAACACGGCCACCGTGCCGTACGCCTCGTGGCGCGGTGGCTCGACGAAGGTGACCCCGGCGGCGAGCATCTGTTCGTGGTGGGCAGCAAAGTCATCGGTATGAAGGAACAGGAACACCCGGCCGCCGGTCTGATCGCCAATGCGTGATCGCTGAGCGTCGGTGGCGGCCCGGGCGAGCAGGATCGACGCCCCCTGGGCACCGGGCGGCGCCACCACGACCCACCGCTTTCCGTCCGCCAGCGGTGAGTCCTCAACCAGCTCGAAGCCGAGAGCGTGGACGTAAAAGGCGATCGCTTCGTCGTAGTCGCGCACGACGAGGCTGACGAGGCCGACACTGGACATCTCTCCATCATCGCTCGTGCGCCCCGGCCTACCGTTCGACGCGCGACGATCGCGACGTGCGCATCCTGCTGGCCGCCCTGTCCTGCCCGAAGGGGGACGTCACGGGCAACCTGGATCGCCATAAGGACGAGCTGGCTCGGGCGACCCGGTCGGGATGCGATCTGGTGCTCGATGACACCAAGAGACACGCGGTCCCCCGGGGCCGATGGATGGCCGTGGCGACACAATCCGGCGCTACCGTTGACGAGGACTTCCCGGGCTGGGCGGCAGTCATCGACCCCTCGGGCCGCACGGTCGCGGAGACAGCCGATGAACGCGAAGCCCTCCTCGTCATCGAGCTGCCCCTGCCGAGTCGGCATGGCTAGGCACCACTACGATCTGGAGGCGCTCGTCACCGCTCCGGAGGACGACTCCCCGCCAGGACCGATCCATCCCACTCGGCCACGCCGCCGGCTGGCGGTGACCGGTGTCGTGGTCGTGGTCGCGCTCGGATGGTTGGCCTTTCCGGCGCGCTCGTCGCTGGCCCGCGCCGAGGCCGGGCGCTTGGCGGGCCAGTGGGCCAGCACCCAGTCCCTTGACGCCGGCCGCTTCGCGGTGACGGCCAGCCTTCTTGCCGCGGCCGGTCCCGGCGACCAGGATCGGGTGCGGACCGCTATCGCCGGCCTCTATCGGGAACAGGTCAGCCGACTGCGGGCGATTCGGAGCGATCTCCGGGCCGATGTGCTTGTGGACCCGGCCCTCTCGCGGTTGCGAGCGGCGATGGACGGCGCGATCGCGGTGCAGAGTGCGGACCTTCAAGGGGTCGCCAACTGGTTTTCGACCCAGCCCGCCGCGGCCGGCGCACCACCCGCCGACCGAAGCCCGGCGGCGCGCCAAGCCATTGCCCGGGCCGAGGAGTTGCTCTCCGCCCAACGCCGCCGCTTCGCCCTATCCTCGCCACGCCGCCTCTCGTCGTTCGCTTACCGATCGGCGAACCCGGCCCTCATGGCGTTGAATCGGGTGGCGGACACCCCCACCGGCACTCGCCTCGTCGAGTCCACCGACGCCGGCCCGTTCCTTGTCGAAATCGACGCCAACCGAATCGTGCCGGCCGCCTTGACCGGACTTCCCGCTACCTTCCAAGGTTTCGTCGCGTTCACCCGGCGCGGCTACCTCGTCCTCGGCGATGAGAACAACCGCCGCTCTTTCTCGGCCGTCCGGGTTGATCTCCAAGGCCGCGCCTACCCGCTCGGCGTCGCCTCGCAGGCGGTGCCCGCCGTCGAGCCCAACGGCGTGTGGCTCAACCGGCCCGACTTCACGGCCGTGGAGGTGGATGGCCAAGGCCGGGTCCTGGCCGGGCCGGTCCAGCTGCCACCCGGTTCCGTGCTCCGCGCCGCGGTCAGCACTGGACTTGTCCTTCAGTCTGTTCTCGGCGGACGGAGCGCCATCATCGTGTGGGATCCGACAACCCGCACAACGGCCCGCGTCGTCACCACCCAGTCGACCTGGCTCCTGGCCACCGCGCCGGACATCGTCGTATGGCTCGAGGACGCCGCGCCAGGCGGGGAGCCCATCGTGCATCTCATGACCGTCTCCACCGGCCAGGAGCGCCACGTCCCCGCCGCTCCCGACAGGCAACCGTGCGGAGACCGTTGGAGTATCACTTCTGACGGAGCCAGGCTGGCCTCGGCATGGTGTGCGTATCCGTTGACAGCCAATCCCAACTACCGCCCCGCGGTCATCGATTTGGCCACGGGAGGACTGGACCTCCTCCCGGTCGCCATTCCCGGTTCGCCGCCGAGCACCATCGAGTGGGCCAGCGGGGGTGGGCGTCTGTTCTTCACCAACACTATCGGCGGCGACCCCGAAGCCGGGATCATCACCTACCAGCTCGGATCAGCCACCATCGAGCACCTGCGTCTCCGCCACGCTTCGGTCCTTGCCAGTACCGTTCTGCCCGCCGAGCCGGCCGCACCATCGGGCTGATTCGGAAGACCCTTTCCCCATGCTGGTGATCCAAACCGGCGGGCACCGACGAACAAGTGGCATCAGGAGACCTGACGATGGCGCAGCTCGATGACACCATCGCGTCCTCTACGGAGACGTGCTCAGCGCCGCCGCCGCCGGCGTCCGCTATGGGAGCCTCACGCGAGGAGGCCGCCTTCACGCCGATGGTGCTGGTCGGGGCGGAGGCAGAGACGACGACGAGTCTGATCGGCAGCGCCATCGCCGTGCTGGCGGAGCGTCCCCGCCTCCAGGACGAGTTGCGCACCGAACCGGCGAAGATCGCACCGTTCATCGAGGAGGTGCTGCGGTTCGAGTCTCCTTTCCGCTACCACCCCCGCACCGCCGCTCGCTCCGTTGCCCTGGTTGGCGTCGAGATCCCCGAAGGCGCGCTCGTCCATTTGCTCCGGAGCTCGGCGAATCGGGACGAGACGGTGTTCGAGGCTCCGGACGAGATCGCGTTCGGCCGGCGCAACAGCCACCTGCACTTGGGCTTTTGGGCGCGGCATTCACCACTGCGTCGGAGCACTGCTCGCGCGACTCGAAGCGCGCGTCGTGCTCACCAGGTTGCTCGAGCGGACGAAATGTTTCGCCCTCGATCCCGATCGACCGCAACGATGGGCCGACAGCATGTGGATCCGTGCCACCAATATCTGCCCGTCCTCATTGAGCCCGTCTGACGGCACAGGTTCCCGGTCCGCCATAGCCTTGGCCGCATGACCGACCCGGTAGTGCAGACCGTTCCTCTCGGCTTTCAGTGGGCCACCGCGGACCCGTTCCTGTTCTGCGTTCATCACCTCGACCGCTATCCGGCCGCCAACGACCACATGGGCCCGGCCGCATCGCTTGAGGCACGTGATCTGGGCATGGACTTCTCCGGGGCCGACGGATGGAGCATGTACCACGGGAATATCGTCCCCGGGTTCCCTGAGCATCCGCACCGTGGCTTCGAGACCGTGACGTTCGCCCGCCAGGGATTCATCGACCACTCCGACTCTCTTGGTGCGACCGCCCGGTTCGGTCGAGGCGACGTGCAGTGGTTGACGGCGGGCAGCGGGATCGTCCACTGCGAGATGTTCCCACTGCTCGACCGCGGAGGTCCGAACCCCTGCGAACTTTTCCAGATCTGGTTGAACCTGCCGGCCGAGGACAAGATGGTTGAGCCCTATTTCACGATGCTGTGGGGTGAGGACATTCCGCGCCTGGTGACGACCGACGGTGAAGGCCGTAAAGGCGAGGTCATCGTCATTGCCGGGACGCTCGAGGGCATCCAGCCACTGCCGGCCCCACCGGATTCGTGGGCGTCGCGGCCTGAGGGTGACTTGGCCATATGGCACCTGGTGCTGGACCCGTCTGCCCGGTGGGTCGTGCCGCCGACGGCTGATCGAGACACGGTCCGGACGCTCTACGTCTTCGAAGGGTCGGTGGGCATCGGCGGGCACAACCTGGAGGCGTCGAGCGGCGCCGTCTTGAGGTCGGAGGAGCCGGTTGCCATCGCGGCCGGACCCTACGGTGCCGAAGCGCTCGTCCTGCAGGGCCGACCGATCCGGGAACCGGTCGTGCAGTACGGACCGTTCGTGATGAACGACAAGGCCGGGATCGAGAAGGCGCTCACCGACTATCGAAAGACGGGGTTCGGCGGGTGGCCATGGCCCACGGATGACCCAGTCCATCCGCGTATCTCTGGTCGGTTCGCCCGCCACACCGACGGCCGCATCGAGCAGCCCGGGCCGGTCGACGCTAAGACCACGCCGTCCTGAGACGGGCTACGGCGGTGGCCAGACCCGAGACCGCGGGTGCAACACGTGCAGTATGCGATGGAGGGGCTTCTGCCAGGAGGCAAGCGCCAGGACGGCCACGGCGGTCACGATGAGCAGCAGCGCCGTAACCATGTAGCCATTTTGCCGTTGGCCGCCGACGCTCCGGGTGTCTGCCCCCGCCACGAGCGCGAACCAGAACGCGACCGGCACCAGGACCGTGGTCACTGAGGCTCTCCACATGTAGTGATGAGAGCGGTAAAGCCCACAAGACACACAGGTGCAGTCTCCGCGGCGGCGTGGAGGAGTGAGCCGCTCCCCCCCAACCAAGACTGGATCGAGATCCGAAGAGGCGCTCGGCTGGCGGCCACCCATGCTTCTGGCATCGGCCAGAAGCTGATCGCCGCCTCCGTCGGACGGGATCGGTTCCAACTCCTGAGGAGACTTCCGGACGACGCGCCTCGCCATCTGCACCTCGATACGTCTGTGGACTCTGAAGCTCGATCTCTGTTTCCGCAACAGTATGGGACCAAAAGCTGCGGAGGGTGATGGGAACCTTGGGACGGGCGCTAGCGTCCAATGTGCGATGCGCTCGCTCCGAGTGGCGGCGGTAGCCGGGGTTGTCCTGTTTATGTCCGGTTGCGCCCACGGACCCTTCATGTCGATGGCGGCTCCACCGCTGGTTGTCTGCGGGACGACCCTGAGCTCATCGGCCACCGGCGCCGTCTCTTACGACATCACCCACGGCGCCGCGCCGCCGGTGACCGAATTGACCGTAGGCGATGCGGTCTACCTGATCGTGAGCGACAACTGCCGCTGGGGCTCGCACGTCGAGATCTCACCGGCCTCGGCGTACACGATCCTCAGAGAAGCAAAGGCCGGAGACGGCAAGCCAGCCGCGGTGGTACTGACCCCGAGGCGGTATGCCGCGGCCACGGTGACAGCCACCCGGGGTAACCGTGTCGTGGGCAGCGTGGTGTTGGACATCACCGCGCCAGCGTTGAACTGTGGCTTGGTCCCCGGCCCAGGGAGGACCTTGCCGTGCCAAGCGCCGAACCGCCCGCATGGATATCAGGTCATGGTGAAGTTCGCGGCCGGATCGACGCAGTCCGACGTGGACCGTGCCGCCGGGTGCGGGGTCCTTGGTCATGGGGAGGGACTGCTGGCCGACCGGGGCTCTCCGCCTCACGGCGTTGTTCAGATGGCGCCGGGCGGGGCCCTATCGGATGTCCTGATCGTCCGAGACTGCTTGGCCCGATCCCGGGGAGTCGAGGCGGCATCGGTGATGAACGTTCCCGCTTTCCCGGCGTCTACCCCGGTCACCACCACCTGTGGCATCAGTCTGGTTGTACATCTGCCGGATGGTCGACAGATCAACCTGTCCAGTTGCGCGGGGCTGGTCGGTGTCACTTCCCAGGACCAGATTCGGATCGACCTGAAGGTTGGTCAGCAGGTCAGTGTCAGCGTTGCCCCTGGCGCCGGCTCCGAAGGATGGTTCAGCGACTTCGCGAGCAGCGACCCAACAGTGTTATGGGCCGATAGCGGCGTACCATCGGCGGTCCGATTCACGGCGCGTCGCCCAGGCCTCGCGGAGATCTCCGTTACGACCGCGTTCTGCACCGGTTACAACGGGACGGCCGCTCCGTGCCCCGTCGTGCCCGTGATTGTGGCGCCGTAGGTGACCGCGGGCGATGCATCAGCGGTAGCCGCGTTACCTACGCGCCGGGTAAGTCCTCCGGCAGGAACCGCCGGTTGGTTGGTCCCCCATTCCCAGACTCGTTGGGAGCCGGGCGATACTTATCGCGTGTCAGTTTCGGTTCGCAGCGCTACCGCCGCGGATGCGGCCTTTCTGTTGGAAATGCTCGTCGAGGCCGCTGGCTGGAGGCCCGAGGCACCTCGCCTCACTGGCCGGGAAGTGCTGTCTCGACCGGACTTCGCGCACTACATCGTCGGGTGGCCCCGAAACGGAGACAATGGCGTCGTCGCCCACGAAGTCGAGCTGCTCGGCGCGGCGTGGTACAGGCTGCTTCCAAGTGATGACCCTGGATACGGCTTCGTGGATGCGACGGTCCCAGAGGTCACGATCGGCGTCATGCCGCACCGGAGAGGAGAGGGCTCGGACGGCTCCTCCTCACCTCTCTTGTCGATCTGGCCCGTGAAACGGAACAGCGCGCCCTCAGCCTCAGCGTCGAGGAGGACAACCCCGCCGTCCGACTGTACGAGGCAGTCGGCTTTCGCATCGTCGGTCGACTGGACAACGCCTGGACGATGCTTGTCGAGCTCCGCTGACGGGGCCGGCGGCCGCCGCCAGGCGGATGACGGGCGCACGCCGACGGCTCGGATCTCGACAGCCGTCCCGTAGGCGCAGATCTCGGTCCATTGCCTCCCATCCCGGAGGTATCAAAGCCGGAAGAGGCCCGATAGCAATCATGTTCCGCGGCCGTACGGGGCGGGGAGCTCACATCCGAAGCGGTCCTGCAAAAGGCGCATGTCAGCGAAGTCGTCGCTACCAGGCTCGTAGCCCGTGTGCGCCCGAATCTGCGTATCGAGGGAGCAGCATCGAACCAACCGCCCGTCGATCGTGCCGTCAATTGCCGGGTTGTAGTGCCAGCGTGCTTTGCCATCACGTTGTACTTGGTCGCCGCCGCCGTCGCTCGTCGGATCGACCGGATGAAGGTCGACCTGTCGCCCGTCAGGGTGCT
>CAXMLU010000807.1:0-2893 GCA_964194255.1 uncultured bacterium | reverse complement strand
CCTCGAGGTCGAGGGTCTTGAACTCCTCGGCGTAGTTGAAGTCATCGCCCATCGGGTTGGACAGGGGCGAGTGCTGGTGCAGCACCTGCAGGTCCAGCTGGTTGGGCCACCAGTCCCGGTTGGTCCGGGGCCGGCCCTCCTTCACGGTCGGGGCTTCGATGACTGGATTTTCGCTGTCGCTACCTTTGTCAGACACGAGGTCTTTCTCCTTCATCGGTGATCTGCACTGATGGGCGGTTGCTCTGGACGTGGGTGTTATGTATTTCCGATGCTGCACTACAACGCGGCGGGGGCGCCCACGCACTGGGGGCATCGGCCCCAGTAGGTGACTTCGGCTTCGTCGACCTCGTAGCCGGAGTCATCCGCGGCCGTCAGGCACGGTGTGTTGCCGACCGCACAGTCGACGTCGACCATGCGCCTGCAGGTCCGACAGATCAGATGGTGATGATTGTCCCCGACCCGGTCCTCGTAGTGGGCCGGCGCGCCGGCCGGCTGGATGCGCCGAAGCAAACCCTTGTCGGTGAGGGCGGCGAGGGCGTCGTAGACCGCTTGACGGGAGATGGCTCCGATGCCGGCGTGGGCGACCGCGTAGATGTCGTCCGCTGCGATGTGCGGCGCATCCGATACCGCCCTAAACACTGCCAGCCGCTGGGCAGTCACCTGCAGACCATGGCGGCGGAGGAGCGCGTCGTCGGCGAAGGTGTCTCTGGGCACGCGCAGACCCTAACCCTGATCCTGGAATAAGTCCAGAGTTTGATTCCCTCAGAATCGGGACTACAGTACGTTTCCGGCCGCTACGCATCGCCGTAGTCGACGAGCCGCCACGATCGAGTTGTTGAGAGCGGTGGCCGCGCCGCGGTAGTCGTCGCTGACGGCGCGAACCCCATGCACCCCACACGGCCGCCCTACACGTGGCCCGGGCGCCAGGCTCGGACGTTCAGTCCCCGTTCTCACCGCGCTGCATCAGTCACGAGCAACCGATGTAGACAGCTTCTTTCCCTGGCAGTATGGGAGGTTCTAGCGGCCACCCAAGGCGATATCGTTTTCGTTTTCGTTTTCGCCCCACGCCTCGGGTACTTGTGGGGTAGTGCGATGGCGGGAGGGCTTCGGCCCTCTCGTTTCGCGTCCAAACGAGATGTCGTGCCCATCCGGTAAGTGCCGTGTTCGCACGGGTTCGTTGTCCGATGTCGGCGGCGGAGACCGTGCGGTGTTGCCGCACCTGCGATTCCCGGCCGATCACGCCGGCGGGCGGCCGCTGGCCGACCGTGTAATAACGGCACATCCGGCATTCAAGTCTTACGTGATCCCGACCCTCTCCGCCCGCCTGATACGGGGCCTGACCCCTCGAAACAGCGGGACCACGATGACATAGAAGCCTGTGGTCGAGAGGACCAAGACGATCCAGCGCCTGTGCTCGAGTGACTGAGTACAAGGGAACGCCGTGTTCGGAGTCGGAAACCTTCCAAGACTGATGAGTTTTGCTGGGTGCAAGACGCTGCCACAGTCGGAGAATGATGGGGTCTCGGTTCTGGACCACACCCGCATACCGGCAGAGGCGAGGATCGCAGAGGCGACCAGCAGAACAGTTCCGACCAACATTCCGATCGTGACGACAAGGGACCGCCGGAGGGGCACTTCATAAGCATCCCATCCAGGCGAGCGACCATGCCATATTGCCAGGATGCGGTCGAGGGTGGCTATCGGATCCAGCCGGCGAACCCATGCTGGATCGCTCTGCTCGTCGATCTCGGTTGTCCCACTAGATCCTTCGGCCATCGCCGACCGGCGAAGATCGGCACGTTCCGGGTGCGGATCAACCGGGGGGAGCGAAGAACTCCAGCGCGATGTTGTCCGGATCGCGAAACGAGAGGCCCGATCCGTATGACGCGTCGTCAATGCCGCCGTTCGGAATGCCAAGTTCGTTGAGGCGACCCTCCCACTGCTCAAGCTCTTTGCGGTTCGAGCACGCGAACGCCAAATGATCCAGCCCAAGTCGACGTTCGTCAAACGGCGCAACGCTTGTGGGGTCAGGAAACTGATGGAGGCCGACAAGCGTCTGCCCTCCGAGCAGCCAAACCACGTGTCGAAAGGGTCCGGTGTCCTCGTCGAGGACGGGCTCTGCTCCGAAGACCTTCTTGTACCACGGAACGCTCCGGTTTAGATCACTCACTGTCAAGGCGACATGCGTGATCGCGGGGAAATCAGCCATGCGTACCTCCTGGATGGCGACGAGTGCGCCTACACGCGGTGGTCTCGATGCTAGTGGGTGGCCCGGGACCTGTCGGCCGCCCGACAGGCGCCGGCAACGCCGACGATCGGGATCAGCTCGGCCACGCAGGCGTCGATCACGGCTTCGGTTTCGGCTCGGTGTCCGCGCTCTCGGCCAGCATCTCCAAGAGCGCGTGTGCTTTTCCCTGGATGTCGATCACCAGCCTCGCCCGGGCAGGTCCGCCTCGAGCCGACTGATCCGCCGGTTCGCCTTCACCAAGGCGGCGGTATCGCTCACCGCCGGTGGCGCGCTGGCCGCGGGCGTGCCTGACTTGGACCTTGCGGCGCGTGCGAGGCTGGGCACTCAGCCCACCGAGCGCGCCAGCGTCACGGGCTTTGCGCCACTCGACGAGATGCGAGGAATACAAGCCCTCCCGGCGCAACAGGGCGCCCTTCTCGCCGGTGCCGGTGCAGGCTTCATACTCGGCGATGATCGCCAGCTTGTACTCGGCGGTAAAGATCCGCCGCACGGGTTTGCCAGGCAAGGTCGGGCCGTCGCTGCCCATCGCTTCATCATGGGCGCGTCGCATCGTGGACGTTGACATTGTCATCTTCTCTACCGGATCTGTCTCGCCCTGAAGGGAGGAAAAGCAACTACCGAGTTATAACCAGAACCTGTGGATCG
>CAXMLU010000806.1:0-3896 GCA_964194255.1 uncultured bacterium | reverse complement strand
TCCCGGAGCTGGATGTCGGTCAACAGCAGGTGCCATGACGCACGATAGATGGACTCTGAGCCGCTCGGAGAGCACGGCTCGGGAAGCTGACTGATGGGCTGGTGCCAGGACTTCGGCCCGGATTCAAGCCGGGTTGTGATCATTCAATGGTCGCTGGCGCACGTTCGTGCGTCTGTGGCGCGTGCGGCGTGATCTGCGAGGGCCGCTTCCCGGGTTGTCAGAAGGTGTGGGAGCGAGGATCGCGGCCGGTCGTGATTCGGCCTGCGGAATTCCATGAGCCGCCCAGCCCCGAGGAGAATACCGCGGACGACCCCCCGCCTGTGGTTGATCGTGATCCGGGCGAGGAGCGATTCGACGAGACATACAGCGACATGATCGAACCACTTCGGGTGGCGATATCTGCGATGGCTGATCATCTCGATGATCTCTCGCATCGATTGGACGTCTTGGAGTCAAGGCCGCCTGGACTCCAGAAGATCCTGCGCAGTCAGCTTTCCCGGTATCGGCACTCGCCGCGATAGCTCCGCCTCATCCGAGCAGGAAGACCGACCTCGTCAACAGTTCCTCAAGACAGTCAGCAGTCTCCTCATAATCTGCTCGGCCCTGTCCAATCGGATCGCTGATGTCGTCCGACGGGTCGTCGCCCAACAAATCCGCCCGCCGGCGGTCGCCGCGCACTGATACCAGCCACGTCGAAAACTCGGACCCGCCCCGTGGACCGACGGACATGCCCCGGCGGACAAATTCGCGCAGGGTGAACGTGAGGTTGAACGCCGCCGGATGATCGACGGCGATCATGCGCGCATGGCGGCGCTCCATCGTGAGGATCAGGTCTGCGGCTCCAACCAATTCGGTCGTCACGGCGCGACTCCGATGGTTGCTGAGATCCAGCTTGCGAGCCGCCATGACGGCCACCGCGTCGGAGGTGGCGGGCATGCCCTGGACTGCCTCCGTACCGGCCGACGCTACGACGATAGGGAGTCCGTCCTTAGAGGCCGTGTCGGCAAGTAGTACCCCTGCCATCGGCGAGCGGCACTGGTTGGCGGTGCAGACGAGAAGGATCGAGCGGGTTTCCACGTCACCCTCGGTCGGTCGGCCGGGCATGGTGGGCCAGTTCGTCGGCGTCAGTTAGGACGGCAGCGATCCGCTCCCCCGCTCGGCCATCCCACAGCGCCGGCCGGCGGGACGGTTGCCCGTTGCCGAGAACCTCTCGGCCCGCGGCGACGATCGTCGATGGGTCGGTGCCGACCACCCGGTTGGTTCCCTGCGCCACCGTGATCGGCCGCTCGGTCTCTTCGCGCAGCGTCAAACAGGCGACGCCGAGGGCGGTGGTCTCCTCCTGCACACCGCCCGAGTCGGTAAGGACCAGACGGGCCGAGGCCTCCAAAGCTATGAAGTCCAAGTAGCCAGCGGGCGGCAGCAATCGCAATCCCGGCGGCATGGTTCGCTGCCCGACCCGGGCGGCCGTGCGCGGATGAACAGGGAAGACGAGGGGAAGCTCACGGCTGAGCTCACCAAGCGCGCCCAGCAGGCGGTCGAACACCATCGGGTCGTCAACATTCGAGGGACGGTGCAGCGTGACCAAGCCGTACCCGCCGGGTTCGATCCCCAGGTCGGCCAGGGTCGAGCGAGACCGAGCCCGGTCGATATTGGCCAGCAACGTGTCGATCATGACATTGCCGACCAGGTGGATCTGATCCCTGCGGCAGCCCTCGGCGCGAAGGTTGTCAACAGCGTCCTCGGAGGGCGCGAACAAGTAGTCACTCACTCGGTCGGCGACCACCCGGTTGATTTCCTCCGGCATGGCCCAGTCCCCGCTGCGCAGCCCGGCTTCGACGTGGGCGACCAGACAGCCGGCCTTGGCCGCCACCAGAGCGCAGGCCATTGCGGAGTTGACGTCGCCGACAACGACGACGACATCCGGTGCCGCGTCGGAGACGACGGGTTCGAAGGACTCCAACAGGCGGGCCGTCTGCTGTCCGTGCGTTCCCGACCCAACGCCGAGGGACACGTCTGGAGAACGGATGCCGAGCTCGACGAAGAACACTTCACTCATGGCCTCGTCGTAGTGCTGCCCGGTGTGGACCAGCAGCACGTCGACGTCACTCGCCTCGAGGGCTTCCACGACGGGCTTGACCTTCATGAAGTTGGGCCGTGCCCCGGCGACGACAATGGCCCTCATGACATGAACGCTATCGTCGGTCGCTAGTTGACTCGACGTCCGTGCTGGGGCGGGGGGGTCGACCGGTGTGGCGGCATGATGAGCTTGTAGCGGGGCAGCGGGGTCGGATGCGAGGGCGGCCGCGCCCGGGGTGGGCGGATGGGAGCCGTCGGGCTGACGGGCTTCGCCACCGTGGTGGGCGGCGCGATCGATCGTTTTGCCGCTGCCGCTGGCGATGCACCCATCCCGATTGCGCTGGCCGCGACGGTGGCGATGACCAAGAGTCGTCGGATGTCGAGTTTCATGCTCATCCCTTCCCTTCGGGGTCCAGCCTGCTCGGTTGTCATTCACCCATGGTCTTTCCGTGCGTTCCGTCACAAAATCCAGACACAAGAGCCTCAGCGCAGGCCCAGACGGGCCGATATGTGACACAGCGAGGTCTGGATACAAGAACTGGTGTGATGTGGACGAAGACTCCGATGCTCGACTGCTGGTCGAGCAGGCCAGAAGTGGGGAGCAGGCCGCCTGGGCGAGTATCTACAGGCTGGCTTATCCCCGTCTGCTCGCCTTCGCCCAACGCCGCCTGGGCAGCCCAGATGCCGGTCGTGACGCCGTGAGCGAGACCATGACGCGCGCCGTCGCCGGCATAGACCGATACCGCCACAACGATGACGGCCTCACTCCCTGGCTGTTCGGCATCTGCCGCAACGTCGTGGCCGAAGCCCAACGCCAGCAAGGCCGCTTCGCCGGCGGGGAACCGCCCGAGCGGGCCGCAGATCTCCCCGAACCCTCTCACCGGCTTGTCGCCGAGCAGGATGCGGACCTCGTCCGGCGGGCCTTCTCCAGGCTCGACTCCCAGGAGCGCGACATTCTTGAGCTCCGGGTAATCGGAGAGCTCACCTCCGACCAGACGGCCGTGGCCCTGGGTATGAAGCCTGGCGCCGTGCGCATGGCCCAGATGCGGGCATTGGCACGGCTCCGCACCTTCGTGGAGGAGGGCCAGCGTGTCGGTTGACGACGTTCTCCATGATGACGAGCAACTTTTCGAGCGACTGTCCGTCGCCTTGCGCGTCGACCCGGCGCCCCCATCGGAGCCATCGGCCGGCGAGCTGGCCTTCCTCGCCGCGCTGGTTGCTGACCGCCAGACCGGCCGCCAACTGGCCGGTGACGTCTCGAGTGCGGACCGACCGACCGAGGCGGTCTTCATCCGCTTCGCCCGACGTCGGGTACAGCGCTACGGGTCGCGACTCGTTGCGGTCGTGGGGGCTGCCACCATCTTGGGCAGCGCGACCGCCGCGGCCGCCGCCAGTGGGAAAATCGACGCCCTGCGCCCGCTGCGCCAGGCCGAATACGACCTGGGGGTGCCCGGAGTCGAGTCACCCCGGCTCACCGACATCCGTAAGACACTCGACACGCTCGCCAGTGCCAGGAAGAACCATGACGTGGCGGCACAGTTGGCCGCCTCCACCAAGCTGGCCCAGCAGTATCACGGCCTTGACCGCGCCGAGCAGCAAGACCTCGTGCCCGTGGTCAAAGAACAGCAGGCGGCCGACCCGGGCATAGTCGAAGAGCTGCCCACCACGATCTTGGAGCCGGCAACCAACGCCGCTCCGCCGGTGAACGACACCACTCCGCCCCGGACGGCGCCCCCCGACACGGCACCCCCGGTCACCTCGCCGCCCGGCACTGCGCCCCCCCACACCGGACCCCCCCACACCGCACCCCCCGACACCGC
>CAXMLU010000805.1:0-5517 GCA_964194255.1 uncultured bacterium | reverse complement strand
ACCGGCTACTCCTCACTCAGCTATCTCAAGCAGTTTCCTTTTGACATTGTAAAGATCGACCAAGGGTTCGTCGCCGACCTGGAACGGGACAAGGCCAGCCATGCCATCGTGTCTGCGGTCGTCGACCTAGCCCACGCCCTGGGGCTCACGGTCGTCGCCGAAGGAGTCGAGACGCGCCTGCAATACGACGAGGTCGTCGCCCTCGGCTGCGACGCATGCCAGGGCTACTACTTCGCCCGGCCCATGGAGGCCGACGCCCTTGACACGCTCATGCGCCATCGCGCCGGTATCGGCAACCCGCGGCTGCCGTTGTCCATCCTCGCCCCGGCCTCATGACCAACGCGAACTCAGGTCTCGAAGGGCCACCCGAGTCCAGACACGTCGACGAGTCCAGACCCGTCGACCAGGAGCGGGTTCACACATTGGAGCGCGACCCTCGACGTTTGTCATGGCCGAGGAGGAGCCGGATTTCGGCGTCCATGAGGGTGCGAGCGACGACGGCCTCGGCGATGTCGGTCAGCTTCTGGTTGCGGCCGCGGGCGTAGGACCGCAGCCGTATGAACGCCTCGTCCATCCCGACGCCGGATTGCTCGGCGATAGCGCCCTTGGCTTGCTCGATGGCGACGCGGCTGTTCAAAGCACCCCGCATCTGCGCGGTCAGCTGGTGAGCGTCACTCGCCGCCTTGTTCTGGAGGAGCGCGATGGTGGCGGCATGGGCGAGAGCCTGGGTCCTTCGTGAGGTTGCCAACGGCGCGCTGTACACGGGAGAGCCGCTTGGCGCTGATGGCGAGACCCGTGCCGGGACTCGGATAGTTACCGGTCTGCTTCGCGTTGCTCGAGCGTCTTTCCCGGGCAGACCGAACACTGGCGGGCAGCTTCGCCCGTTGTTTGGGTGTGAGTTTGCCACGATGCGCGCTTTAGCTGACGGCGCCAGGTCACCCGTTCATTGTTCACAGTCGAAATCGTGTGGTAGAGGCGGTGACGATGATGCGTTGCTCGAGCAGCGAGCGCATCTGGCTCTCCTGGGCACGCACCTCCGTCATGGCCTCATCGTCATCGTGCTCATCGGCCACCCGATCCTCGGCGTCGGCGGCCCGTTTCTGCCGTGCCAACGGTGGAGGCGCGTGGGTGCGCACCGGTGACGGCAGAACTGGTTGACCTGGCCGCCCACCTAAAGGTTGGGGAACATGGGCGTTCAGGTACAGCCGGTCGATGCAGGCCACGGTCCAACCCGACGTGGCCTTCCAGCACCTCGTTGATGTTCACCACCCTGGTCACACCGCGTGGTCGCATTGGGGGGGGCTTTGCCCGCCCGACACCCTCAACTACCGCGCCGCGGCGGAAAGGGGGGAGAGCGTGCCCTCCTGGCTAATGGCTTCATCAAGATTCGCCTACGTACCAAAAAGCGATTGCCCTCATGGACTTTTGGTCGACCCCATCCGGGCGTGTCCGTCCACGTTGGCTATCTGCGTGGCTACTGAAGCAACGCCAGGCAACGACGCGAGAGTCGAGAGTTGCCGACCTTTCGACGGCGAGCCCAGGGTGCCTAAACAAGTTCCCGGACGTTTGTGCAGCGCTCTGCTGCCATCATCATGTTGGTGTCGGCCATTGACGGATCGACAGTGCCAGAGGAGCGATCACGCGAGTGCGCGGCTAGACCCCGAGATCATCGCTAGTCGCTCTGGTCGACCTCATGGATGCCGATGACCTGAAACGGGTCGCGACACATGCTCGTCCTACCGGCCGCCAGCCCAGGAGCGACCAGCTGAAGGCACGCTCGAGCGACGCGAGGAAGCAGGCAGGCAACTATCCGATTCCCGGCACGGGTCACGCGATTTGCCCCAAGCGGCTCTCTCGTCTGCAGCGGGGAGCCGGCAACTTGACAAAGGACGAGTTCAAACGGATCAACCGCAAGGCTGACAGAGTCCTCCACATAAAGTCGGGCCAGGTGGTATCCAATACCGGCGCCTCTGATGCCTGCGGTGATTACCCGGTTGTCGGTGTTGTTGTTGAGTCAACCAGCAATCCATGGGGCCCACTGGCCCGTACCTTTCGAGGGAAGGAGGTCTCCTATGACAAAGACAGCGCTGCGGGCTTCCCTCAGTCTGCTGGTCGTGGTGAGCATCGGCGCCTGCAGCAGCAGTTACAACAAGCCAGCATCTACCACGCCCGGCGGAGGTCAGTCGACGACACCAGCTTCCACGAAGTACCCATAATTTCCGGGACTTCCCGGATTTGAGTGGGTCCGTTCGGAACCTGGGGCGGGGTCAAGGGCGGCTGGAAGGCCGGCGGAGTGGGTCCTTGACGCCGCTTCTCCTGTTGGAGTTGGCCCGCGTGCCATACCAGTCGTGGGAGCAGGTCGCCTACATCGCCATCACCCCACAGCTACGAGCACACCAGCCTGGCCCGTCGAATCTATGACCGGGTGGCCCAGTCACGAGTTCAGCAGGACAACGAGCAATGGCACCTGCTCATCTTGGAGGAACAGATCCTGGATGCCGGAGTGCGAGAGGGTTGGATGCGCTTTCGGCTCATCCCGCAAGTGCTGGCCTTCGCCTATTACTAGCTGTCCTGGCTCCTCTATGTGATCCGGCCGCGTGGAGCTACCAGCTCAATGCCGATTTCGAGGATCACGCTGAGCATGAGTACATGGCCGCCGTGGCCGAGTACCCGGAGTGGGAGGAGGAGCCATTCCACAGCGTGTTCGCCGCCGACTACGCGCGGCTCGGTTCGCTGGCTGACCTGTTCCGCCAGATCGGCTACGACGAGCGTGTTCACAAGCTGGAAAGCGTGGCCTGTATGAGCGAGCCCAGGTTCCACTAGGCCGCGGTACGTTGCGGTCCGTCATGGCGACGCTCAAGCGGGAATGGCGTGATGTCGGGCGGGGATGCAAGGCGCGTCTCGGACCTTCCTGAGACCCGCGGCCTGGTCGATCGCCCGGAATATCATCAACGATGAGCAGCCCTTGACCAGGTAGGCCGCGACGGGGACCCGTTCGGCGGCCATTTGCAGATTGGCGTCGTCGTCAGCCGACAGGATGATGACCCGAACCTCCGGGACTCGTGCCCGCAGCCGGGCGGCTACGTCGATGGCTGTCACTCCGGGCATACGGAAGTCGACGACGAGCACGTCAGGCCGTAGATCCTCGACGGTCTTGAGCGCGCTGGCACCATTAATTGCGGTCCCGACCACCTGATAACCCGCCTTGCCGAGCAGCTGGACGAGCGCGTCGAGGATGGTGGGCTCGTCGTCGGCCAAGACGACACGCACGCCGGCGCGCCATTGCTGCTCAAGCTGGGCACTCATGAAGCCCACCTGCCCGCCGACAGCATGGGCGCGCCGCGGTAAGGCTGAGGGAGTGGTCCAGCGCTCAACAGCTCGACAAAGGCCGCCGCCGCAATGGGACGAGCAAAGCGAAACCCCTGAGCGAACGGACAACCCAGCTCCCGGAGAACGGCGTGCTGGTGTTCGGTCTCCACGCCCTCGGCGACGACGGCCAGGTTGAGCGACCGGCCAAGGTTCACGACCGCTGTAACGATTGAGCAGTCCTGGTCAGGTCCGTCGAGGCGGTCAACGAACGACTTGTCGATCTTTAGCGCGTCGACGGGTAGGCGCTGTACGTAGGTCAGAGATGAGTAGCCCGTGCCGAAGTCGTCGACGTCGATGCTGATGCCGAGGCCCCGGAGAGCCGCCAGTGTTTTGACTGAGCGCTGGAGGTCGTACATGAGCACGCTCTCGGTGATTTCCAGATGGAGCCGCGATGGCTTGACGCCGGACGATGACAGGGCTCGGGCGACCACGAAGGGAAGGTTCGGCACCATGAGCTGGGCTGCCGAGAGGTTCACGGCGATGCTGAGCGGTGAGCCCTCCTCCGTTCTCGTCCCCCATTCCCGTGCGTCCTTGAGCGCCTGGTGGAGTACCCACTCGCCGATGGGCACGATGAGATCGCTCTCCTCGGCCGCCGCAATGAACTGGGCCGGGGCCCACAGGTGGCCGTCGGGGTGGCGCCACCGCAGGAGAGCCTCGGCGCCAATCACTTCGCCAGAGGACACAGCTACGACGGGCTGGTAGTGGAGGACGAACTCGTCGCGGTCCACGGCGCGCCGCATGGCGGATTCGAGGTCGAGGACGTTCGACGCGCGCACCCAGACCGCCTCATCGGCGAACTCGGAACGGGACCGCCCACGGTCCTTGGCCGAGTACATGGCGACGTCCGCCTTAGCTAAAACCACTTCCGCCGAATCTCCGGGCTCGGCCAGGGCGATCCCTTGGCTGGCGGAGACAAAGAACTCATAGCCCTCGATTGTGAAGGGAGCGTCGAGTGCCCAGGCGATGCGGGAACTGGCGGTTGAGGCCTCAACCTCGTTGGCGACTCCCTCGACGATGGCGAACTGATCGCCGCCGATACGGGACACGGTGTCGCCCGAACGAATGGCTTGCTTCATGCGGCAGGCGACCTCTACCAGCAGGCGGTCTCCAGCGTGGTATCCCTTTGCGTCGTTGATGATCTTGAACCGGTCGAGGCCGACGAAGATCACCGCCACGCGGTCGCCGCTGCGCTCCGAGCGGGTCAGCGCCTGGCCGAGTCGGTCAAGGAGGAGGTTGCGGTTGGGCAGCCCAGTCAGGCCGTCGTGCAAGGCCCGATGAACCAGCTCTCGCGCGGCCCGCAGACGATCGGTGATGTCTTGGGCCATGACCAGTCTGCACTGCTGGCCGGCGAGCTCGAGCTGATGGGATGTGATCTCAACGTCGATGGTCTGGCCCGGCTTGGTTCGATGTCGCCCGAGTCTGGCACGCTTGACGCCGTCCCCGGCCGTGGCTATCTGTTCGATCGGGGCTGGATCGGCTTCCTCCGGGAGGATGTCGCCGATACTCATGTCCAGGAACTCGGGGCGACTGTAGCCATAGTGGTCAACCGCGGCCTCGTTCACCTGCAAGAACCTCAGAGTCACGAGGTCGTACACCCACATGGGCTGGGGGTTACGTTCGAAGAGCAGGCGGAAGCTCTCCTCCGAGTCTTGTAAGGCTGCTTCGGCCCGTTTGCGCTCAGAAATGTCGTGGGCGAAGGCATTGAACCGCCAGCCGTTCGGCGTCTTAATCGGCCAGATCGCGAGTTCGACAGGAAACTGGTGCCCGTCGCGATGGAGAGCAAGAAGTTCGAACCGCCTCCCGAGGACCGTGCCACCCCCAACGAGCGCATAGCGCTCGAGACCGCGCCGGTGCGCCTCGCGCTGGTCAATCGGGATGATCAACTCCTCGAGCAGACGCCCCGTTGTCTCCTCGCGGCTCCAACCGAAGATGACCTCGGCCTGATTGTTCCAGGCCATCACCAAGCCGGATCCGTCAATCTCTATGTACGCCTCGCTCGCAGTTTCAATCGTCGTCCTAAGGCGCTCCTCGCTTCCGCGCAGCGAGCGCTCGGCGTCCTCGGCTCGCGCCGCGCTGAACCCCAGCACGCCGATGATGAAGGCCGTACCGAGGCCCGCGAGCACTGCCAGTGACCGGGTCCCCGTGAGG
>CAXMLU010000804.1:0-10304 GCA_964194255.1 uncultured bacterium | reverse complement strand
CCTTGAAGATCCGCGTGCGCAGCTCGTCGATTCCCATGGTATCCACCAACCACTTCATGCGGGCCCGGAGCTTGTTGTCTCGGTTCCCGTAGTGGTCGAAGACCCGCAGGCAGGCCTCGATGGTGGCCAGCAACTCATCGCGCGGGGTGAACTCCTCCAGCGCCTGGGCGGCGTGAGGGTTGGCACCGAGCCCACCGGCCACGAACACCCGGAAGCCGGGCTCGATGCTGCCGTCTTCTCGGGGCCGGCCGACGGCCACGATCCCCACGTCGTTGAACATGGCCTGGCCGCAGTCGGTTACGCAGCCCGAGAAGTTGATCTTGAACTTGCGGGGCAGGCGCTGCGCATAGGGGTGGTGGAGGAAGTGCTGATAGGTCGCCTCCGCCCACGGGCTGATGTCCAGCACTTCGAAGGGGCAGGCGCCGGCCAGATGACAGCCGGTCACGTTGCGCACGGTGTCACCGCACGCCTCGCGGGTGGTGAGGCCGACCGATGCCAGCTCGCGGAGTAGCTCAGGCACGCGCTCGAGCTCCACGAAGTGGAACTGGATGTTCTGGCGGGTCGTGATGTGGCCCCAACCGCGGCTGTACTTGTCGGCCACATCGGCCAGCTTGTCCAGCTGGTCAGGGTCGAGCGAGCCGTACGGCACCTTGATGCGGACCATCTGGTTGTGGCCGCCCTGGCGCTGGCCGTAGATCCCGTTGTTGAGGCGGAAGACGCGGAAGACGTCCTCCTCCAGATCACCGCTCAGGTAGCGGTCGAGCATGCGCTCGAACTTCGCGATGTCGGCGTCGAGCTCAGCGCGGGTGTCGGGCGACAGCTCTCGGATCGTCACCGGCCCAGACTATCCATTCCTGATCTAGTTGATCAAGATTTGCGGATTTCCTTAAGAACCGGCCGAGAACCGGCCGAGAACCGGCGGAAACCGGCCCGGAACCGGCCCCGAACCGGCCCCGAACCGGCCCCAGATCAGGCCCCAGATCAGGCCTGGGCGCGGAGTAGTTCGGCCACCCGGTAGGCCAGATCGAGGGATTGGCGGGCGTTGAGCCGGGGGTCGCAGGTGGTCGTGTAGCGGGTGGCCAGCTGTTCTTCCAGGATCTCCTCGCCGCCGCCGAGGCATTCGGTGACGTCGTCGCCGGTGAGCTCCACATGGACCCCGCCCGGCCAGGTGTTTTCCGAACGGCAGGTCTCGAAGAAGCCGCGAATCTCGCCCAGCACATCGTCGAAGCGCCGGGTCTTGTGTCCGTCGGCGCTGTTAAACGTGTTGCCGTGCATCGGATCGCATGCCCACACCACCGGGTGTCCCTCGGCCCGAACGGCCTGTAAGAGCGGCGGCAGCGCCGCATGGACGCGGGTCGCCCCCATCCGGGTGATCAGCGTCAGCCGGCCCGGTTGCCGCTGGGGATCGAGGCGCCGGCACAACTCCACCACCTCGTCGGCGGTAGCGGTCGGTCCAATCTTGGCCGCCACCGGGTTGGACACCCCGGCGAGGAAGGCGACATGGGCACCGTCGGGCTGGCGGGTGCGCTCACCGACCCACGGCAGGTGGGCCGAGCAGTCATACCAGCGGTCGGTCAACGAGTCCCGCCGGGTCAGAGCTTCCTCGTAGCCCAGGATCAGCGCCTCGTGGCTGGTCCAGAAATCCACCTGGCGCAGGTTGGCGTCGCCCTCGAGATCCACCCCGCACGCCCGCATGAAGCGAAGGGCCCGGTCGATCTCTCCGGCGATGGCTTCGTAGCGGCGACCCTCCGGGCTGGTGGCCAGGAACTGCTGGTTCCACACGTGCACCTGGGACAGGTCGGCGAAGCCGCCGGTGGTGAACGCCCGCAGCAGGTTGAGGGTGGACGCCGACTGGTGGTAGCCGGCGATGAGCCGCTCCGGGTCGGGGATGCGCGCCTCGGCGGTCGGGGCGTCGTCGTTGACCAGATGACCCCGGAACGACGGGAGCTCGACGTCGCCGACCCATTCGGTGGCGGACGTACGGGGCTTGGCGAATTGGCCGGCGATGCGGCCCAGCTTGACCACGTGCACGCCCGAGCCGTACGTGAGGACCACGGCCATCTGCAGGATGACCTTGAGCTTGTCCCGGATGGAGTCGGCGGAGAAGTCGGCGAAGGATTCCGCGCAGTCGCCGGCCTGGAGGAGAAACGCCCGCCCGTCGGCCACCTGGGCCAAGGCGCCCTGCAGGAGACGGGCCTCTCCGGCGAACACCAAGGGGGGCAGGGTCGAAAGCTGTTTGAGCACGCGCTCGAGGGCGGCCGGGTCCGGCCAGTCCGGCTGCTGCTCGGCCGGCACCTCGCGCCAGAATTGGGGCGTCCACTCCACGGCGGTCAAGCGTACGGGGTGGGGAAAGGGTCTGTGCCACCAAAATCGACCAGTGGCATGACCCGGTATGGGATTTGCGGGGACAACGCGATCACCGTCGTGCTCCTGCCGATGCCTTGCACCTCGAGGATACGGTTGATCACCTCCTGGAGATGGGCGTTGGTGCGGGCCACCACCCGGCAGTGCAGATCTCCCGGTCCGGAGATGGCATGGGCCTCGAGCACTTCGGGGATGTCCCGCAGATGGTCGACGACATCCTGGAGCCGGCCCTGGGCGATCTCCAGGGTGGTGAAGGCCAACACGTCGTAGCCGAGGGCCACCAGATCGAGGTCGGGGCCGTAGCCGGTGACCACGCCCCGTCGGGCCAGCTTCTCCATCCGGGCCTGTACCGTCCCGCGGGCCACGCCCAGCTGGCGGGCCAGCTCCAGCATCCCGGCACGGGGGGTGGCGGCCAGAGCGGCGATCAAGCGGGCGTCGAGATTATCGATCTGGCTGGCGATCGGGCTGGGCATGATGCTCAGATGATCGCACATGTTGCCCGCATGACTGTACATATTGACTAGCAAACTCTGAAACGATTGACCGGTCGTAGGGGTGAGGCGTTCAATAGCTGGCATGAAGCGCGATCTTGCAACCTTCCGTACCCGGCTCGATGAGGTGGTCGCCCGCCATCCGGTCGTGGCCGACAACCGCTACACGAAGTGGTTCGCCACGGGTGAAGCCACCCCGGATGAGGTCCGTCACCTGACGGTGCAGTTCAGCGTGTTCAGCCACCTGTTCGTGGAGGCTCAGCTGCGCAAGGTGATCAATGCCGCCGACCTGGAGAGCTACCGGGCCGGCAAAGAGATCCTGATGAACGAGCTGGGCGTCATCTTCAACGGCCGGGTGGATGACGAAGGGGTAGCGCTCGACGGTACGATCGACGGCAGCCGGTTCCGCTTCACCGCCGCCCACTTTGAATGGCTCGTTCGCTTCGCCTCGCCGCTCGGGCTTGGCTTCTCCGATCTGGGCAAACGCCACCACGGCACGCCTCAGACTCTGTTCTTCTGTGACGAGCTGCTCCGCATCTACGGCTCGGAGGACCCGATGACCGCCGAGGGAGCCAGCTTCGCGGTTGAGCACTGGGCGGCGGCCGGATTCTGGAAGGAGCTCATCGCCGGGCTGCGGATCTTCAAAGAACGAGAGTGCCCCGACCTGCCTCTCGCCTTTTGGATCTGGCATGACAAGGTCGAGGACCAGCACGCCGCGCATACCGACGAGGAGCTGGCCGAGGCCTACGAGCGGCCCGACTTCGACGAGGAGGCCTTCCTGGCCGGAGCCGCCGAGATGCTTGATGGCGTCAAGGCCTTCTGGGACGGGCTGCATGCCCACCGGCTGGCCGTGGCCGGGAGGGCCGCCTGATGGCCGTCGTGGAACTGAAACCGACGAGCACTCCGGCCGACCTGATGACCGGCTGGGATCACCTCGAATTCTGGGTGGGCAACGCCCGTCAATCGGCGCAATTCTTCGCATCTGCCTTCGGCTTCACGATCGTGGCCTACGCCGGTCCGGAGACAGGCGTCTCCGACCGGGCGTCCTACGTGCTCGAGCAGGGGACGATTCGTTTTGTCGTGACCGGGGGGCTCCGCCCCGATTCAGAGATCGCCGAGCATGTCCGCCGCCACGGCGACGGTGTCCACGACGTGGCCATCGGCGTGAGCGACGCGACGCGCGCCTACGAGGCCGTCCTCGAACGCGGCGGCGTGGGCCTGCGCCACCCCTGGACCGAGACGGACGAGGAAGGTTCGCTGATTCGAGCGAGCGTTGCCACGTACGGTGACACTCAGCACACCTTCGTCGAGCGAGCCGCCTACCAAGGACCCTTTGCCCCCCACTTCTCATCCGACAACCTGCCTCCCCGCCCCGTCGGCCGGCCGGTCGGCCTGGCCAAGATCGACCACGTCGTCGGCAACGTGGAGCTCGGCGCCCTCGACGGCTGGGTGAGCTTCTACCGCCGGGTAATGGGATTCGACCAGCTTGTGCATTTCGGCGACGAACAGATCTCCACCGAATACTCGGCGTTGATGTCGACCGTCGTCTGGGACGGCTCCAAGGTCGTCATGCCGATCAACGAGCCGGCCGAGGGACGCAGGAAGAGCCAGATCCAGGAGTACCTGGACTTCTACGGCTGCCCCGGAGTGCAGCACATCGCGCTGCGCACGGAAGACATCGTGTCCGCCGTGTCGGCCTTGCGGGCCCGCGGCGTGCGCTTCCTCACCATCCCCGACAGCTACTACGACGACGTGCGGGTCCGGTTGGCCGCCCTCGATCTGCCCTGGGACCGGCTGGCCGAGCTCGGGATCCTCATCGACCGCGACGACGACGGCTATTTGCTCCAGGTCTTCACCGAGAACATCACCGACCGGCCGACCGTCTTCATCGAGATCATCCAGCGCGAGGGCGCCAAAGGCTTCGGCGCCGGCAATTTCAAGGCCCTCTTCGAGGCCATCGAGCGCGAACAGGCGCGCCGGGGGAATTTGTAGAACTCCTCCCCGACCAGGCTTTATTGGCCCGTGGGCGACGAAAGACCTACGCTTTTCCCGCCGATGTGTCGATACCCACGCGAATGGATAAATAATCCGTCGTTGTCGTGCCCCAGGATGAGCCGTTCGACCCCTTGTCGCCTAGCACGCAGAGTGGCAGAGTGAACGTCGGAGCATAAAGGGGCGGAGGCGGCGTTCTGAGCGTCAATACCGAATCCTCAACAATTGTCGTTCACAGGGGCTGCCGCGCAATGACGTCCACGACAAATAGGCAGGCATGACCGAACTCAAGCCTGTAGGACTGGGCTCGTGGGATCTTGCCGATGGCGCCATCGATGGTGACCTCGCCCTAGAGGAGCTTGCGACCCGTGCCGATCCGGCCCTCTCGCTCGTATCGTCGCCGGTAGTTCCGGTACGTCCGGCGCGCGGGTTGTCGTGGGTGGATGGCGGACTGTTGGTCGGCGTCGACGCGTTCGGCTTGAGCGTGGCGGTGGTCGCCGGAGCCCTGTTGGGCACCCGGCTGGCCGCCAGCAGCGGCCCCTGGTGGGCCCGGCTGACGTTTGTGCCGGTGCTGCTGGTGGCGGTGGCGATGTACGGCCTGTACCGGGATCGCCGCCGGCGGATTGCCCCGTCGGCCTTTCACGATCTGTCGGCCGTGGCCCATGCCGTCCTGGTGGGCGGCCTGGCGTGCTGGGTGGCCGACGCGCTCGTGCTGAAGTCGCTGTGGAAAGTCGCCGTCTCGCCTCTCGAGGCGGCCACGGCGGGGATCCTCGCGGTGGTCTTGGTGCCGGTCGGCCGGGCCGTGGCTGCATCGGGCGCCCGGCGGTCGGGTTCGGGCACGGCTCGGGTGTTGGTGGTCGGCTCGGGTCAGGTGGCGGACGCGGTGGTTACCCGGTTGCGCCGGGTGGGCGACGTGGAAGTCGTGGGCATGGTGGACGACGATCCCATCGCCGGGTCTCCGGTGGTCGGGGGCTTGGCCGACCTGCCCGGTCTGTGCGAGCGGCTGTGGGTGGACCGCGTGGTCGTCGCCTTCTCCCGTACCCCGAGCCATGAGACGGCCGAGATGTTGCGGTCGTTGTCGGGCATCGTGCCGATCTCGGTGGTGCCCCGCTTCTTCGAGCTGGTGTCGTGGCGCTCCCAGGTCGAGGAGCTGCACGGTCTGCCCGTGATCGATGTGGCCCCGCCCCGCCTCGGTGTGTTGGCGGCGATCGGGAAGCGCAGCTTCGACATGGTCGTGTCGGCGTTGGGCCTGTTGGTGCTGGCGCCCGTGATGGCGGCCATGGCCGTGGCGGTGAAGCTGACCTCGCCCGGCCCCGTGTTCTACCGGCAGATGCGGATGGGGCGGGGCGGCATCCCGTTCGCCATCTACAAGTTCCGGACGATGGTGGATGGTGCCGAAGCCCAGCAGGCGAAGCTGCTCGCAGCCAGCGACACCGCCGGGCTGTTCAAGATGCGCGACGACCCGCGGGTGACCACGCTGGGCCGGTTGATGCGCAAGACCAGCCTGGACGAGCTGCCCCAGCTGATCAACGTGCTGGTGGGGCACATGAGCCTGGTCGGGCCCCGGCCGTTCTCGCTGCCGGAGTCCTCCGAGATCGATGGTTGGGCGGCTCGCCGCTTCGAGGTGCGTCCCGGCATGACCGGCCTCTGGCAGGTGTCGGGGCGGTCGGAGCTGTCGTGGCAGGACCTGCGCCGCCTTGACTACATCTACGTGGCGTCGTGGTCGTTCTGGTGGGATCTCAAGATCCTCTGGCAGACCCCCGCCATCGTGGCCCGCAGCCAAGGGGCCTACTGACCGGAGGCGAGGAACCCGGTCCGGCCGGCACGGCTGACCCGATCAGCGTTGATCGGGCAAGCACGGCCGGCACGGCCGGCGGAACTGGCGGGGCTGCCGTTCTCCGGGTCGTCACCCTCAACGCCGCCTCACTCATCGAGCCGGGGTGGAGCGAGCGACGCCATGAGATCCTGGCCTGGCTCGAACGCCTGGACCCGGATGTGGTCTGTCTCCAGGAGGTCTGGGAGGCGCCCGGCGAGCAGAACACCGCGGGCTGGCTGGCGGAGCACGCCGAAGCGGGCCGGTGGCACTGGGTGTTCGGCGGTTATCCGCTGCCCGCCGAGCTGTGGCCCGACGGCTCCGTCCTGTTCGGCTCGGCCGTGCTCAGCCGCTGGCCCATCGATCACTACGGCTGCTTCACCCTGCCCATCGGCGAACGCGCCGACGTGCCCCATCCGGTGTTCCGCTTGAACGCCGAACTGGTCCATGCCCGAAGCGGCGGCATCGACGTGTTCAGCACCCACCTCGCGCCGCCGCCGACACAGGGCGCGCAGCGGGTGCAGCAGGTGCTCGCCATCGACGCCCACATCAAGGCCGAGAGCGATCCCGCCGCCGTCCTGCCCCCCGTGCTGTGCGGCGATTTCAACGCCGAGCCGGACTCCGAGGAGATCCGGTTTCTGTGCGCGCTGGTCAGTATCGAGGGACGAAGCACGTACTACCAAGAGGCGTGGCGGGCGGCGGGCCACACGGGAGCCGGGTTCACCAACGATCACCGCTCGAATCCGCTTCTGGCGCCTCTCAACGTGCCGGTGAAGCGCATCGACTACATCTTCGTCGGCGACGCGTTCCTCCGACCGGGGGGCGCCGGGTTGGTGCTCGACGCCGAACTCGTCTTCGACCGGCCGCTCACCGGAACCCTGGCCAGCGATCACTTCGGCGTGCTCGCCGACATCCGCTGGCCGCAGCGCCGGCGGAGACCCCTCGGCCAGACCAGCAGCGCCAGCGGTGATCACTAGGCTCCGCCTATGAAGGGCGGCCCAACGGAACGTCTCGGGATCTTCGGCGGTACGTTCGACCCCATTCACGTCGGCCATCTCGTCGCCGCCATTAATGCCCGCTACTCCCTCGGTCTCGATCGGGTGCTGCTCATGGTGGCCAACCTCCCGTGGCAGAAGGCGGGGAGCCGTGAGGTGACTCCTGCCGAGGACCGCTACGCCGTGGTTGAGGCCGCGGTGGACGGCCTCGAGGGATTGGAGGCGTCCCGGCTCGAGCTCGACCGGGGAGGCGAGTCGTACACCGCCGACACCGTCCTGGAGCTGGCCGCCCGCGATCCGCGCGCCGAGCTGTACCTCATCATCGGCGCGGACGTGGCGGCCGAACTCGACACGTGGGAGCGAGTGGAGATCGTCCGGTCGCTGGCCGGCCTGGTCGTGGTGAACCGGCCGGGGTCGCCGGCGCTGCCCGCCCTGCCCGGATGGCGGGTGACCAGCGTCGAGATTCCTGCCCTCGACGTATCGAGCACGGATCTTCGCCTGCGGGCCGCCGACGGGCGTCCGCTGGATTTCCTGATCCCTGAAGGGGCTGTCCGTCGCATCCGCCAGCGCGGTCTGTACGCTGAGCACGTGATGGCTGATCGGCCCGATTTGGCGTGACGGTCCCGGCTACCCGCGAAGAGCGGTCTCCCGGGGCGCCGACGGACCAGGTCACCGTGCCGGACGCCGGATGGGCCGATCGTTCCCGTCGCCGCCTGGCCCGTCGCCGCCGGGTTCGTGAGCAGCTGCTGGCGGTGGCCGTCATCCTCCTGGTCCTGGCCGTGACCATCGTCTTGCTCCTGAGCCAGTGGCGTGGCGGCGGCACCGGGACGGCGTCGGGGATGCCCGCCATCGGTCGTTCGGTGGGGTGGCCTGGGCACGCTACCGTGCCGGCATGACCGACGCCGGGGATGACAGCGTGCGCGCGTGGGCGGCCACCGCGGCCCGGGCGGCCGCCGACAAGAAGGGTGACGACACGGTCATCCTTGAGGTCGGGCGGGTGCTGGCCATCACCGAGGCCTTCGTCATCACCAGCGGCGCCAACGCCCGCCAGGTGCGAACCATCGCCGAAGAGGTCGAGGCCAAGCTCAAAGAGGATGGCGGCCCCGCGCCGTTGCGGGTCGAGGGCCTGAACGACGCCACGTGGGTGTTGCTGGACTACGGCGACTTCGTTGTGCATGTGTTCGTGGACGAGGTCCGCCGTTTCTACGACCTGGAACGCCTCTGGGCCGACTCACCCCGCTGGACCTGGGAAGAGACCAAGGCCGTAGCGGCGGGCGACTAGCCCGGTCGAATTGCCCCGCCGCCGGGCGTAGCCGCCGCCTCCGGGCGCACAAACCGCCCAATCTGGCGTCGGGCACCGCTAGCGGCGTCTGGCCCCAGCGCGGACCATTTATGGCCCGCTACAGCCGCCAGACTCCGCGGCAGTTGCCAGAAGGCGATTTGCGCACGCCCAAAAGGTCGAAATCGCACCGAGCTCGACCATCATGGTCGGGGGAATCCCATCCGCCCTTTCCCCCGTAAGAAAGCGTTGGGAGGCCCTCTCTCCTGCGACCGCCCCGTCCGCTCCGCCCCGCCCGGACGGGGCGGACACGCGTCACGGCGTCTGTAGCGGCAGGAGGGCGGCGATCATGGCATCGGCGGCGAAGGCGGCGTAGCGCTCGACCGGCCAGCCCCGATTGAGGACAAGCAGCTCGTACAGCTCGGGGGAGCTGTAGGTCCACAGGATCTCGCCCGCCAGCTCGACGGAGACGTCGTCGCGCAGGTGGCCGGCGGCGGCGAGGTGGCGGGCGTTGTGGGCCATGCGATCGAGACGCTGGGCATCCACCTCGCATTGAACGGCGGCCATGTCCGGGTCGGCGGCCGCGGCTCGCACCAGGAGCAGGATCGGCGCGACGCGAGGTGCGATCTCGGTCATCAGCGTGCCCCAGCCCTGGATGATCTGGCGCGGGTCGCGCTCGGCCGCATGCATTGCGTCCGAGCGGGTTTCGGCGGGGACGGGTCCCTCTCCCGCCAGCGCCTGCTCGCAGATGGCGCGGACCAGTCCCGGCTTGCTTCCGAAGGCCTTGTAGATGGTGTCGACCGACACCCCGACGTCGTCGGCAATGGCCGCGATGGTGGTCGGCGCGAACCCGTCGGAGAGGAACCGCCGGCGGGCGGCGTCGAGTATCGCCTGGCGCGTCTGCCGGGCCTGTTCTTGCCGCCGCCTCGAGTTGTAGGGCCGGCGCGCCTTGACGGGAGATCGTTTTCGTTCCATAGTGCTAGATCAGTTCTAGTCTACTAGAACGAACTTTGAGGAGCCACCATGCCGCCGACCACACCACCACCAGGCGACCCCGCCGCGATGGTGGAGCGCCTGCAGCGGGCCACGAATGACCACGACCTTGATGCGCTCGTCGCTTGCTTCGCGCCGGACTACCGCAACGAGACGCCGGCGCATCCGGAGCGGGGTTTCACGGGCCAGGAGCGGGTGCGTAAGAACTGGACCCAGATTTTCGGTGCCATCCTTGACCTCACCGCCGACGTGCTCCGATACACCGTCGACGGTGACACCGTGTGGACCGAGTGGGAGCACCGTGGCACTCGGCCCGATGGCACCGCCCACATCATGCGCGGCGTGGTGATCTTCGGCGTCGCGGACGGCGTTGCCGC
>CAXMLU010000803.1:0-1606 GCA_964194255.1 uncultured bacterium | reverse complement strand
ATGTGTATAAGAGACAGCTGTAGAACGAGTGCAGGCTGGTGCGGTTGATGTCGCTGAAGGTTTTCAGCACGAGAAATACGCCCAGAGCAGCGGCCACAAGTATCGCCTCGTGGCCGCCCCATCCGGTGATGACGGCGTCGTGGAGCCATCGCAGCGCAGCCCCGGCAAGAACCGCGCAGAGGAGCGCGGTGCCAGCCCACGGGATCAGCTGGCGCCCGAACTGTGCGAGCAGCTTCGTTGCCCAGTTCTTGGCCGGCTTGTCGACGCCGGCGTCACGTGCAAGCTTTGCCGCGCCGCCGATCAACGCCAGCAATGCTCCGAGCACGCCCACACCGGTCGCCGTCGCCGTACCAGGAGTGGCGCTCACCGGTGCGCCGGCGGTGTGTCCGGCCAAGGTCGCCGGGCGGCGCCCACACGCCCTCCTTGCCGCTGGTGGAGCCCCAACCTTCGGCTCAACGCCGGCCACGGCTTGGCAGCCACTGGTGGTAGCGAACCCCCCGGCCGTTAGCAGGCGAGCCACGGCCGCGTTCGGCTGATCGGTCAATGCCAGATGGGCGAGGCCGGAGACGGCCAACGGCGCGGCCACCATCAAGATAGTCAGCACAGCGCCCGCTGCGAGGAGGCGGTTGGTCCAGCCTCGGAAGGCGTTGATCCAGACCCGCGCCGGGGCAAGATATGGCCGGGTGGCGCGCTGAACGACAGCGACGGCCAGACCCAGGCCGGCTGCGAGGGGTCCGGTGGCCCACCAGGTCCATGACCATCCCAGCGCGGTGTCTCCGGCGCCCAACTCCGGCAGGATGCCTGCCCCATTGAGGGCCCAGCCCAGAGCCCGAGCCCCAATGAACAGCCATACAAGGAGCATGGCCAGGTTCGCCACCAACCCACAGGCAACCTCGAGAGCTGCTTGGAGCATGACGCCGGCGCTGGGGCTCAGGTAGCGGCTGTGCCGGTGCAGATACTGCTCCTCCGGCGAGAGCGGCGCGAAGGGTTTCGGGTCGCCCGAGCCCGGCACGATGACCTCAGTAGGGCCGTTTTGTGGCTCCGTCGTCACGGCCGCCCGCACGCAGGCGAAGGCCGCGGCCACATATCCGCCGCCAGAAACGGCGGAAACGAACGATGCACGTTGATACACGCCCGGTGTGCCGTCGGGCGTCTCATTCAAGGCTTCGAGCGCACCCAGATTGAACGCGGCCGACCTGATCCCACCGCCGCTGCAGCAGATCGCCGTGGTCGACGCCAAGGCCTCCGGCCGCGCTGGGAGTTCCGCTCTCTCCTCGAATGCTGGCAACTCCTCGAGAGTCGACGTGCCGCGGTAGAGAACCTCCAGGTCGAGGAAGGGGCGGACGTCGACGCCGAGCGCGCCAGGCGCCGGCCGCGGCGGGGCGTGGAGAGGGGCACCAGCACCCGCTTCCGGGATCGACGACAAAGGATCCGAGATCGCGCCTAACAACCAGTCGCGCGCCCGAGCTGGCCTCGAGGCTCGTTGTTGCCACTTTTTCTCCATGGCCGCCTCCGATGAAGGTGCTGCCGCCCCGCCGCACGACTGTGCCACACCCCGGTCAGACACGCCCCGACGACCGCACCCGCCAATCCGCGGATCAGGAGC
>CAXMLU010000802.1:0-3680 GCA_964194255.1 uncultured bacterium | reverse complement strand
CCGCAGGGACGGGTCCTGTCGCCGTTGCAGGGCTCCTCCCACCGGCCTCCGGCCGGCGGGTCTGTCCCGACGACGCCACCCCTCCCTGCTGTGCTCGCTGACTCGCGTCCCGACGCCCGAGGCCGGCCGTCGGGGCGGGCTTCTCACTGTGCGTGCGCTGGCCTATTGGATCGATGGGCTCTCGGTGTCCTCGATCACGTCCGCAGCGGTCCGATGCGCGGTACGTTCGGGCCAGCCGCGTCAGCCAGTTGGTTGGCCAACCCACTTGCAGAGCTTGATGAACATCCGATCAACGCGGTCGTAGGTCTTGATGCATGATCGTGCTTGACGATGCCGACCGAAGCGCGTGCTCGTCGGCAAGGGCGTTGGTGATGCGTGCAACCTCGCCCACATGGGCTTCGCACGCGCCGCACGTCCGTTCGCTCGGTCCGCCGCACGTAGGGGGCAATCGTGGGACGCAACCGCTCTCGAACCGACCCGAGCGCCCGGCCCCTTCACGCGTCCGGACGGAGTGGCACCAATCCGACGGCACGTTCTCAGTTCGCTTCGGCGACCTCATCGACGTCGAGGTGGAGACCTACACCTCGAGCGGGCTGCCTGACCCGGTCCAGCTCACCAACGTCTTTCATCCGGCCAACACGACTCTGACGGTTTCCCCGGCCACAAAGTCAAAAGTTGACGCGTTCGGCATCAGCTTCGATGGCACCGGGACGGCGGGTTCAACGCCCCCTACGCCTGGTCAGCGTGAGCAACCCCGTCGCGGCGGTCGAACGGCCGTCGCTGCGTCTCACCCCTTCGATCACCGCGACACTGGCCCTCGCCGCGCTGGCCTGGGCCGCGGTGGTGGCCTACGCACGCCACATGGGCTACGGCCCGGTCAGCATGGGCCTGGGCGTGTGGGAGTTCCTGGGCATGTGGGCGCTGATGATGACCGGCATGGTGCTCCCAGCGGTTGCGCCAATCGCGTCGCTCTACTCCCGCACGATCAAGTCCGAGCGGGCGAAGCGGTTCTCGCTTTTCGTGGCCGGGTACCTGCTCGTCTGGGTGGCTACGGGCGTCCCGACCTACGGGGTGCTGCGGCTGGCGGACAACATCGTCGGTCACGATGAGACCTCGATGCGCAATATCGCCGTCGTCGTGCTCCTTGCAGCCGGCGCGCACCAACTCAGCCCGCTCAAGTCCCGTTGCCTTCGTCATTGCCGCTCGCCGCTCGCGCAATTGCTGCAGTACGGCAACGTCAAGGGCCCCTTTCGCGACCTCAAGGTATCGCTGCACCATGCCGGATACTGCCTCGGCTGCTGTTGGGCGCTGATGGCGCTTCTTCATTGCCTTCGGTGTCATGAACATATGGGCCATGCTCGTGCTCGCCGCGATAGTTGTGAGTGAGAAGCTTGCACGCCGCGGCGAGACCATCGGCCGTCTAGCCGGAGCCGTGTGTCTCGTTTTGGCGGTTTTCGTCCTGGGATCGCCCCGAATCACCGACGCGGTCGTCGTTCCCAGCAGGGGGTCCATGTCGGGTGCGAAGGTGATGCCCCTGGGCGGCTAGGTATCCGATGCGATCCCTGATGAGCCGGCTGCTGTCGGCTACAGCGTGTTGCTGTGGGCGGTGTCGCACAGCCGCTGCTGGCCGGGTTTGATTTGGCCGGCGCCGACGCCTTCGAGGGCAGCGAACGGTCCGCAGGGCTGGGGAACGATCCATACGTGGATCATCGGGACCGATGGGAGCTTGACGGTGGGCGGAGGGCAGATGCCGTTGCTGTCGGTCAGGCCACTCACCCGGAACGCGCCCAGGTCGCCGGTAAAGCACAGGTTGTCGTGGATGTGCCACTGGGTCAGCGGGCCACCGATGTCGGGGACGCTGTCCAGGGTCGATCCCGGAGGCAGCATGTACATGGCGGCCTCGAGGGTCTTGGTGCGTCCGGTTACCCGGTAGACGAGCGATTCGGGAAAGTCCGGGTTGAGGATCTTGTTGTCGTTGATGTAGGACCAGTTGATGTAGTGCTCGAAGCCGGTCGCAGCGTCGCCGATGGACCGGAACCCGGTCGCCTCGGCCTTGGCCGGGTCGGCCCAGTGCGGCAATCGAGCCACGGTGATGGCCACCAGATCCTCAGCGCGGGTCTGCTCGTCGGGGGTGACCCCGGGAACCCCACTGAGGTCGACGATCTTGGCCGGGTCGTATGGCTTCGGCGCGACCACGGCTCCGCCGGTGACGACCGTCGCTCGGCCGTTGGCCACAACGACGGTCTGGCCGTGGGTGCTAGGGGCACCGTGGACGTGGGCGGCGACGAAGCGCGGCGACAATCCGTAGCTCGTCGATGCGGCGACAAGCACCACCCCCCCGCCCAATGCGACCGGGGCCACCCAACGAAGCTGGAAGTGTCGAGCCCACACCTTCGGTTGGAGCAGCACGAGAATGGCACCGACGACAATCAACGCCTCCAGAGCGGTGGAAAGCATGTCGGGATAACTGGCCGCCTCGCGGATGGTGGCATTTGGGCCGATCCACACGCCAACGGTGCGCGACGACACCCAGACCGCGATCACCGCGACATTGGCGGCCGCGCCCGCGACCAGCAGCCACCGCCACGGGCGGAACACGACGCCCGCCGCCCACAACAGCTGTGACCATGCTAACACCACGAAAAACACGCCATAAAGCCAGTACTCGGCCAGATGGGACGGCGTATACGCGAAATGCAGACCCGCTGCGCCCAGGGAGGCAATCGCCAGCAGCCCTCGCAAACACCCTTCGAGCGTGATTCCGGCCGCCTCGGGGTGTGGGTGAACCAGCTCAGATGACAGAACCGACACAATTCCCCCGGTCGGACCCACAGTAAGGTCATTGTGAGGGTAGACGTTCGCGTAACCCACGTCAGCCCGCGTCTCAGAGGCTCGGCGGTGTGTCACCCAAGCAGAGAACTTCGGAGGACCGTCGCGGCGTTGCGATGACGCTCGCCGTCGACCGCGGACGAACGAACCGTGCGGCCCGGCGGGACCAGATCGGACTGCGCTCGACCTCCGTCGAGCGGTCACCACTCCAGACCGGGAGGCCCGGCTCGGGTCGAGGCCCGGCGTTGCGCTGGCTCAGGAGAGGAGCGCGACGCCTTGGCGCCGCACTCTCGGCATGTGACTCCGATACTGAAGTGGTGCAAGTCGGCCTCGAACCCGAAACGGGCTCGAAGCTGTCTGGCCATGGTGTTCACCATCGGTAGCTCGGTGAACGCCCCACAGCCATCGCAGACCAAATAGACGTGGGCAGCGTCGGAAAGGTGGTAGACGGCAGGTCCATGTCCCAGATGGACATGGACCACAAGTCCGAGCTGCTCGAGGTCGGCCAGTTGGCGGTAAACCGTGCTAGGCGCCACTGTCGAAGTCACCTCACCACGTTTCCAGATTCGGCGGATCGGGTCTTCTGTGTGGTGTGTTTGAGTTACGAGTCGGTCGGGTCGTGGTCGCCGCCGTGTCCTCGGCTGCGGTTCATCATCTTGAGCATGTGGATACCGCCGGTGCGGAGAAACCTCACCACCAGGGCAACGGTGACAGCGAGGAAGACGACATTAAGGACGGTGTCGCCATTCAGGCTGACGTGAGCGTCAACGATTTTGGCGTGCCGCGTTGACGGTATGAGCCCCAAGGCGCCGAAGAGAACTTCGACGACGTAGCCGGCGGCGACCATCGCC
>CAXMLU010000801.1:0-12315 GCA_964194255.1 uncultured bacterium | reverse complement strand
CAGAACCCCCCTCGACCGAGGCCCCCGTGAGCGCCGCGACTGAACCCCCCGTGACCGCAGTGCCTGTGACCGCAGTCGCAGCCCCCGTGACCGAAGCCCCCGTGGGTGCCGGCGCCGCCACCCTCGAGCAGCAGGAGAGCTGACAGATGCCGAAGATGAAAACCGACCGGGGCGCCGCCAAGCGCTTCAAGATCACGGGAAGCGGCCGCATCCGCCGCCGCCAAGCCTTTCGCCGTCACATCCTGGAGAAGAAGTCCTCGACTCGTACCCGGCGGCTCATGGGCGACGTTGACGTGCATCATGCCGATCTCAAGGCCGTGAAGCGACTGCTGGGCAAGTAGCGCACCAAACCCTTTTTTCTCTTCCTCGAAAGGAGCACCGATGGCCAGGGTGAAGCGCGCCGTCCACGGCAGAAAACACCATCGCGCCGTTCTTGAGCAGGCTCAGGGCTACTTCGGCAACAAGAGCCGGAGTTTCCGCGCCGCCAACGAGCAGGTCATGCACTCGTTGCAGTACGCGTACCGCGACCGCCGGGCCCGCAAAGGCGACTTCCGGTCCCTGTGGATCCAGCGGATCAACGCCGCCGCCCGGCTTCACGGTATGAGCTACAGCCGGTTCATCGCCGGGTTGAAGGCCGCCGAGGTTGAGGTGGACCGGAAGGTCCTCGCCGATCTGGCCGTGCGTGACGCCGCCGCCTTTGCCACCCTCGTCGAGGTGGCTCGAGCGGGCCTCGAGGCGGCGCCAAGCGCCGGAGATCCGGCCTGAGCGCAGTCGGGAGGTCCTGCTGACCGCTCCCCTCGCCTTTCGGCACCAGAAAGTGCAACGGCTGCGGCGCCTGGCAGGGCGCCGCAGTGCGCGCGAGGCGGAGCGGGTATTCGTGGCCGAGGGGATCAAGGTGGTGTCGGAGGCGTTGGCGGCCGGCGCGCCGGTAGAGGCGGTGTTTGTCGACGGCGGCACGGCCGAGGGCGCCAACGCCCACGGCGGACTGGCCGAGTTGCTCGAACGAGCGTCGGGGGCGGGGGTCCGGGTGCACATGCTGGCGTCCGGCGTGCTCGAACGGGTGGCGTCGACGGTCACGCCCCAGCCCGTCCTTGCGTTGGTCGGCTACATGGATGTGGCCCTGCCGACCCTGGCCACCGCGTCTCTTCTCATCATCGGTGTCGGTCTCCGCGACCCGGGAAACGCCGGCACCGTCGTGCGGAGTGCCGAGGCGGCGGGGGCCGGCGGGGTAATCTGCTGCGAAGGCTCGGTTGACCTGTTCAACCCCAAGGCGGTGCGAGCTTCGGCCGGGTCGCTGTTCCGTATCCCGGTCGTCGTCGGAGGCGAGGCCTTGGAGGTGCTCGATCAAGTCGGGGAGTGGGGAATGCGGCGGCTGGGCGCGGTGGCCCACGGAGGGGCGGACTATGCCTGCGCCGATCTGCGGGCGCCGGTGGCCTTCGTGGTCGGTAACGAGGCGCACGGACTCCCGGCCGAGGTCGAGGCGGCCCTCGACGCCCGGGTGAGCATCCCCCTGGCCGGTCGAAGCGAGTCGCTGAACGTCGGCATGGCCACCGCCGTCCTCTGTTTCGAGGCGGCCCGCCAACGCCGCCTGGGGCAGGCATGAGCGAGCTGCTCGACCTGCTGCCCGATGCCGTTCTGCAGCTTGATGCCGAGCGGCGCATCGTCGCCGCTAACGAGGGAGCCGCTGGGTTGACCGGCTATCTCCTAGCGGATCTGGTCGGACGAGACTGTGACGATCTGGAACCCCGTGGCCGGGACGGCCACCCGGTCTGGAACGGTGGATGGCATCGCTCGGCGTCGCTCCGGTCGGTGCGTTCTCTTCCCGAACAGGACATCACCCTGCGCCGGGCGGACGGTACCGACATTCGCACGCAGATGGCCGGGACCTACCAACGTCAACCGGACGGGACCGTCGCCGGGGCGGTACTGGTCTTCAGGGCGATCGGGCGGCGCGGGCAAGAGGCCACATCCGGCATCGAGATCGTGTCCACCGTCAGCCATGAGCTTCGTTCGCCGCTGACTTCGGTCAAGGGGTACACCAGTTTGCTGCTCAACCGGTGGGACCGGCTCAAGGACGACCAGAAGCGCATGATGCTCGAGCAGGTCAACCATGATGCCGACCGCGTCACCCGGCTGATCACCGAGTTGCTCGACATCAGCCGGTTGGAGACGGGTCGTCTCGTTCTGCGCCGCCAGCTGGTCGACCTGCCCACCCTGGCCGCCAGCGTCGTCGAGAAGGTAGGCCTTGAGTACAACGACCTCGACGTGGAGCAGTACTTCCCCAATGGCTTTCCTCGGGTGTACGCCGACCCCGACAAGGTCGAACAGGTGCTCACCAACCTGGTGGAGAACGCCTGTAAGTACGGGTCTCCCACTGGCATGCGGATCGTCGGCGAGCAGGCCGAGAGCGAAGTGTCGGTGTCGGTGGAGGACCGAGGCGAGGGGATTCCCCACGAGGACCTGCCCAAGGTCTTCACCAAGTTCTTCCGCCGATCCGAGGGTCGGCCCACGGGATCGGGCTTGGGCCTCTGGATCAGCCGGGGACTGGTCGAGGCGCACGGTGGCAAGTTGTCCGCCACTTCTATTGCGGGGCACGGGACCACCTTTCGCTTTACGCTGCCTCTGATCGACCTGGAAGAGGAGTTGTCCGGCTCGTGAGCACCACATCCCTGGAGGAGGAGGCAGCGGCTCGCATCGCCGCGTCCGACTCCCTGGACGATCTCCGCCAAGCCCGATCCGAGCTGCTCGGGAAGCGCTCGGCTCTCGCCGCCGCGAGGCAAGCCCTGCGGGCCGTGGCCGACCTCGATGACCGGCGCAGTCAAGGGGCTGCCCTCAACGCGGCCGTCGAGCGGGTCGAGGAGCTCTGGGATGCCCGTTTGGCCGAGCTGGAAGCGGAGGACCGGGAGCGGCGCCTGCGGGCGGACCGCCTCGACCTCACCGAGGCGGGGCGTGCCGGACTTCCGGACCGGGGCCATCTGCACCTGGTGACCCAAGCGCGGGATCGGCTGGAGGACGTGTTCGTCGCCATGGGGTACTCCGTGGCCGAGGGTCCCGAGGTGGAGGACGACTGGCACAACTTCGAGGCGTTGAACATGCCCCCCGCTCATCCGGCCCGGAGCATGTGGGACACCTTCTACCTGCGCCTCGGCCCCCCGGAATCGGTGGTGCTGCGGACCCACACCTCCCCGGTGCAGATCCGGGTCATGGAAAGCCAGCCGCCGCCCATCTACGCGGTGATGCCCGGCCGCTGCTATCGCAACGAAACCCCCGACGCCCGCCACCTGGCCGTGTTCCACCAGATCGAAGGGTTGGTCGTGGACCGGGGCATCACCTTTGGCGACTTAGCCGGCACGATCGAAGCGTTTACCGAGGCCTACTTCGGCCCGGGGATGACGGCGCGGCTGCGACCGTCGTACTTCCCCTTCACCGAGCCTTCCGCGGAGTTCGAGGTCACGTGCCCGTTCTGTGCGGGGGCGGGCTGCCGGACCTGCTCGAACGCGGGATGGATCGAGCTGGGCGGGTGCGGAATGGTGGATCCCAACGTGTTCACGGCGGTTGGTCTCGACCCCGAGGTCTGGTCGGGATTCGCGTTCGGGTTCGGCATCGACCGCTTCGCCCAGATCTTTCACGACGTCGACGACCTGCGACTGCTGCTCGAGAACGACATCCGCTTTCTGACCCAGTTCTGAGGTTCCCCGCTCATGCGCGTCCCCCTTTCGTGGCTCCGTGACTTCGCGCCCGTCGAGGGCGACATCGACGCGCTCGCGTCGGCATTGACCGGCCTGGGTCTGATCGTGGACGGAATCGAGCGGGTGGGCGAAGGGCTCGAGGGCATCGTTGTGGCGCGGGTGCTGGCTACGAAGAAGCATCCCGCTGCCAACCGCGTCCAGCTGGTCGACGTCGACAGCGGAGATGGCGAGGCCCTACAGATCGTGTGCGGCGCCTTCAACATGGCGCCTGGCGACCTGGTCCCGTTGGCCCCGTTGGGAACCGTCATGCGCAACGGGATGCTCATTGGGCGTCGCAAGGTGCGGGGCGAGTGGTCCAACGGGATGCTGTGCTCGTCTGAGGAGCTGGGTCTGCCCGCCGTCGACGAGGGGATCCGCATCCTCCCCGAGGGCGTCGCCGCGCCCGGGACGCCGCTCGTCGAAGCCCTGGGCCTAGAGCCTGACGTGGTGTTCGACCTCGACATCACGCCGAATCGCCCTGATGCGATGTCGGTGGCGGGCGTGGCCCGCGACCTGGCCGCCCATCTCCGCGTGCCCTTCACGCTGCCCGCACCGCCGGTCCCCGCCGCCGGCGGGACGATCAACGTCGCCGTGAGTGCCCCCGACCTCTGTCCGCGATTCACGGGGACGGTCCTTGACGAGGTCACCGTGGGCTCGTCGCCGGGATGGGTGGTCCGGCGGCTGACCCTGGCTGGGATGCGGGCCATCAACAACGTGGTGGATGCCTCCAACTACGTCATGTTGGAGCTCGGGCAGCCCACCCACCCGTACGACCTGGCCATGCTGGCCGGGGGCGGCCTGTCCGTGCGCCGCGCCAAGGATGGGGAAAGGGTCGAGACGCTTGACGGCGAGACACGCTCTCTCCGGGCGGACGACTGTTTGATCTGCGACGCCACGTCGCATCCGGTAGGCATCGCCGGGATCATGGGCGGTGCGGCCTCGGAGATCTCGCCGGCAACCAAGACCGTGTTCCTCGAGGCGGCCTACTTCACGCCCATCGCCATCGCTCGTACGGCCCGCCGGCTCGGGTTACGCACGGAGGCGTCGGCCCGGTTCGAGCGCGGTTGCGACCCCGAGGGGATCGCGCGGGCGGTGGGCCGGTTCTGTGAGCTTCTGCCCGGGACCGTCGTTTCCGCCGGCCTGCAGTCTGTCGATTCGGCGGAGCATCTGCGCGGGCGGCCCGTGGTCCGGGTGCGGACCTCGAAAGTCAACGGGCTGCTCGGATCCGATCTCAGCGACGAGCAGATCGTCAATTACCTGCGCCCCATCGGATTCGAGGCCGTTCCGGTAGAGCCCGGCGTTCACCAGGTCACCATTCCCAGCTGGCGACCCGATAGCGAGCGCGAGGTCGATGTCGTCGAGGAAGTGGCTCGGCACCACGGCTATGGGGCCATCCCGCGGACGCTCCCGACGACCCCCCGTACCGGCGGGGGCCTGACCTCCTACCAGCAGGAACGACGCAACGTGCGCGGCATCCTGGCCGGTGTTGGATTAACCGAGGCGTGGACAACCTCTTTTCTCGCGCCCGGTGATCTCGAGCGATCGGGCCAGCCCAGTGAGGCCATCGAGATCGAGAACCCCATGGTGCGCGAGGAGTCGTTGCTGCGCACCACCCTGCTCCCCGGTCTGCTCAAGGCGGTCGCCTTCAACGCCGCGCACCAGGAACCCGAAGTGCGGCTGTTCGAGATCGGCCACGTCTTCCTTCCCCCGCCGCCAGGCGTGGTACTCCCCGATGAGCCCGAGCGGCTCGCGGTTGTGCTCGCCGGCGGCATGGAGAGTGCCTCGGCGGGCCTGGCGGCCGACGCCACCGGAGCGGGGGCCGTGTGGAGTGTCCTGGCCCGTGCTCTCCGACTAGCGGACACGGAGCTGGTCGCGCTCCCCGCCGAACACGCCGGCGGCCTTCACCCCACCCGATACATGGGCGTGTCGTGTGGCGGCGAATTCGTCGGCGCGGTCGGAGAGGTGGACCCGAATGTCGTGGTTGCTTTCGGGTTGACGGGGCGGGTCGGATGGATGGACGTGGATTTGGGCAAGGTCCTCGCCGCACCCCGAGAACCGGCGCGTTACAACCCGGTGAGCCGGTTCCCGGCCAGCGACATCGACTTGGCGTTCGTCGTCCCGGACGACCTGTCAGCCGCCAGTGTTGCCCAGACGCTGCGCCAGGCGGCCGGAGAGCTCGGGGAAAAAGTTGAGCTGTTCGACGTGTTCCGCGGCGGGCAGCTGCCAGCGGGTACTCGCAGCCTCGCGTACCGCTTGCGGCTGCGTTCCCACGAGCGCACCCTCACCGACGCCGACGTCGCGGCGGTGAGGAAGGCCTGCATCGACGCGGTCGAGTCTGCCCACCGAGCGACCCTGCGCGCCTAGCTGACGGCTGGGGGTCCCACCCCAGCCGCCTAGCGCATGCCGGCTGAATCAAACCCCAGCCTGGTCTGGCCGGACCGGCGGATGCGCAGGATCCGATCGGTGCGGTACGAGGCCACCTTGGTACTCCAGCAGTCGAGGGCCGGACGCCGAGAGTCGCCCTCGAAGAACGTTGTCATCGGGCCTTCCTGCTGGTAGGAGACGGCGCCCTCGACCCACTCAGTGGACTCATCGTTCAACGTGACCTCGAACATGGACCGATGGTGCGCTCCTCAGCCTGTGGAAAACCAGAGGGCAAAGGTTGTGGGGTTCCTGTGGACGACTGCGGAAGTCGCATGTATATGCATGCTGATGTATACTGATCGACATGGCGCCCGGTCACCAACGACGCGTTGGCATCATCGGCGCATCGGGATATTCCGGCGTTGAGTTGCTCCGGCTGTGCGCCGGTCATCCGGAGCTGGTGGTGTCGTACGCGTCGGCTAACACGCTGGCGGGAAGCCGGGCTGCGGACCGCTATCCCAGTCTGGCCGGCGCGTATCCCGATCTTCGCTTTGAGGCGTTGGACCCGGCCGCAGTGGACGGCCTGGATCTGGTGTTCCTGGCCTCGCCTTATGGAACATCGCAGGATCTGATGCCTGATCTGCGCAAGCGGGTGGGACACGTCGTAGACCTGGCCGCGGACTTCCGGCTGAAAGACCCGTCCCTCTACCCGATCTGGTACGGCGAGGAGCATCGTTGCCCTGAGCTCCTGGCTGACTTCGAGTTCGGCATTCCCGAACTGTTCCGAGACCAACTGCGGAACGCGCCGCTGATCGCCGCGGCCGGTTGCTATGTCACTGCCGCCGCGCTGGCGCTGACACCCCTGGTGCGGGCCGGCGTCATCGCCGCCGAAGGGGTGATCGTGGACGCGGCCAGTGGTGTGTCGGGCGCGGGCGCCGGCCTCAAGCTGAGCACCGCCTTCGGAACGGTCAACGAGGACTTCACTGCCTACGGCCTGCTGACGCACCGCCACACGCCGGAGATTGAGCAAGTGACGGGCGCCCGAGTGCTGTTCACTCCGCACCTGGCTCCGATGACCCGTGGCATTCTGGCCACCTGCTACGCCCGCCCGGCCGGCACGGGCGGGCTCACCAGCACAGGCCTCCTTGATGTGCTGCGCGACGCCTATGCCGGTGAGCCCTTCGTCATCGTGAGCGAAACGTCTCCCTCGACCAAGGCCACGCTGGGTTCGAACGGCGCGCACCTGACGGCCCGCTTCGACGAACGCACCGGATGGGTCCTGGTCATTGCCGCGCTCGACAATCTGACCAAGGGCGCGTCCGGGCAGGCCGTGCAGTGCGCCAACTTGGCGCTGGGTCTGGCGGAGACGGACGGACTGCCGACCGTGGGCCTGTATCCATGAGTGTCACTGCCGCGCGTGGGTTCGTGGCGGCCGGCATCCCGTGCGGCATCAAGGTCTCGGGCGAACCGGATCTGGCGCTCGTGGCCACCGCCTCCCGCCAGCCGGTGGTCGCGGCGGCCGTGTTTACGTCCAATCTGGCGACCGCCGCGCCAGTGCAGGTGACCCGCGCGCACTTGAAGTCGACTGAGGCCCGCGCTTCGGCCGTGATTCTCAACAGCGGGAACGCCAACGCCGCCACCGGCCGCCAGGGCCGTAACCACGCCGAAGAGATGTGCGCGTTGGTCGCCGAGCATCTTCCCTGTCAGACCGCGGAAGTACTGGTGTGCTCGACGGGACTCATCGGCATCCCGCTGCCGATGGCCCCGATCGAAAGCGGCGTGCCGAGGCTGGTGGCCAGCCTCCATGCTGCCGGCGGCACTGAGGCGGCGCGCGCCATCATGACCACAGACACGCGGCTGAAGGAGACGCTCCAGCAGGGACCGGGATTCGTCATCGGTGGCATGGCCAAAGGGGCGGCCATGCTCGCCCCCAACATGGCGACGATGCTGGCCGTTCTGACCACCGATGCCGACGTGCCGGCCGTATTGCTTCAGGATCACCTGCGCTACGCCGTGGCCCGCAGCTTCAACACCTTGAGCGTCGACGGCTGCACCTCCACCAATGACACGGTCATCGTGATGGCCAGCGGCGCGGCCGGGGCCCCGGCCGACCCCGACGAGTTCCGTGACGTGCTCACTCGCGGCTGCGCGGACCTGGCCGCCCAGATGGCGGGCGACGCCGAAGGAGCCACCAAGGTGGCACGGGTGCAGGTCCAGGGGGCTCGCACCAGCGCCGACGCCGCCCGGGCGGCCCGACGGGTGGCCGAGAGCCAGTTGGTCAAGTGCTCGATGTACGGCGAGGACCCGTACTGGGGGCGGGTGGTGAGCGAGCTCGGCTCGGCCGGCGTCGACTTCGATCCCGACGTGGTCTCGGTCGCCTATGGCGGGATCGTCGTGTGCTCGGAGGGAGTGGCGTGCGCCCATGACGCCCGCGCCCTCGGCGCGGTGATGCGGAGCCCGGTGATCGAGCTCTGCGCCGATCTTGGCCTAGGCGACGGCACGGCGACGGTGTTGACCAACGATCTCACTCATGCCTACATCGACGAGAACATGAGAACGTCGTGAGCGGCGCTCCGGCCAAGGCCGCGGTGCTGGTGGAGGCCCTGCCGTACATTCGCCGGTTCTGGGGCAAGGTCGTCGTCGTCAAGTACGGCGGCAACGCCATGAGCGAGGACCTCGCTGCGTTCGCCCAGGACGTCGTACTCATGCGGTCGGTAGGCATGCGCCCGGTGGTCGTGCACGGCGGCGGGCCGCAGATCGGTGACCTGCTGCGGCGGCTCGGCAAAGAAACGGAGTTCCGCGACGGGCTTCGGGTTACCGACGCGGAGACCCTCGACATCGCCCGCATGGTGCTGGTTGGGAAAGTGAATCGCGACATCGTCTCGGCCATCAACGTCCATGCTCCGATGGCTGTCGGTCTGTCCGGCGAGGACGCCAGCCTGCTGGTGGCGTCGGCCCGCGCCCCGGAACTTGGCTTCGTCGGGGATGTGGCGGCCGTGAACACCGAGTTGGTCGACCGCCTGCTGGCGGAGGAACTGATCCCCGTCGTCGCGACCATAGGCGTCGATACCGAGGGACAGGCGTACAACATCAATGCCGACACCGCCGCCGGGGCGATCGCCGCCGCGCTACAGGCAGAGAAGCTGGTGTACCTCACGGATGTTGAGGGCCTGCGCCGGGAGGCGTCCGATCCGCGCACGCTGATCAGCGTCATTACGACCGACGAGTTGGAGCCGTTTCTCGACAGCGGCTCGGTCACGGCCGGGATGATTCCGAAGGTCCGCTCCTGCCTGGACGCGGTCAAGGCCGGTGTCGGCCGCGCTCACATCCTGGACGGGCGGGTGTCGCATGCCCTGTTGCTGGAGATCTTCACCACCGAAGGAGTGGGGACCATGGTGATGCCATGACCGCCGATCTGAGCCACCTGATGACCACGTATGGCCCGCCGCCGGTGACCTTTGTACGGGGCGAGGGCAGCTGCCTGTTCGACGATGAGGACCAGCCCTACCTGGACTTCCTGAGCGGCTTGGCCGTGACCGGACTCGGTCACTCGCATCCGGTCGTCGCCGCCGCCATCGCCACCCAGGCCCGGACGTTGCTGCATGTCTCCAACCTGTTCGCCAACAATGTCGGGCCGGTGGTGGCCGAAACTCTGGACACGCTCCTCGGCGGTGGTGGCCGCGTCTTCCTGTGCAACTCGGGTGCGGAGGCCAACGAGTGCGCCATCAAGCTCGCTCGCCGGTGGGGTGGCCGAGGCAAGCACGTGGTGGTCAGCGCTTACGGCAGCTTTCACGGCCGGACGTTGGCGACCCTGCATGCCACCGGCCAGCCCGAGAAGCACGAGGCGTTCCAGCCCCTGCCGGAGGGCTTCAGGCATGTCGCTTGGGATGACCCCGAGGCGCTCGAGGCCGCCATTGATCCGAGTGTGGCCGCGGTGTTGCTTGAACCGGTGCAGGGGGAGGGCGGCGTCAACCCGGCCACACCGGCGTACTTCGCCGCGGTCCGCCGGATCTGCGACGAGCGCGGCCTGTTGTTCATGGTCGACGAGATTCAGACCGGGCTCGGACGCACGGGCAAGTGGTTCGGCTTCGAGCACCTCGGCGTCCGCCCTGACGTGGTCACGCTGGCCAAGGCCCTCGGCAACGGTGTCCCGATCGGCGCCTGCTGGGCTCGCGCCGATATCGCGGCTGCCTTTCGGCCCGGCGACCACGGCTCGACGTTCGGAGGCCAGCCCTTAGCCGCGGCCGCGGCCCGGGCCGTGCTGCAGGTCATGCAGGACGAGGACGTGCCGGCCCGGGCCGCGGCCGCGGGCGAGCGGTTGCAGAAAAGCCTCGAAGGGCTCGCCGGTGTCGGCCAGGTCCGGGGGCTCGGACTTCTCATCGCGGCGGAGCTCCGTGGCGGAGGAGCTAAAGACGCCGCGCTGCGCCTCCTGGCCGCTCGTCCCACCGGGCTGGTGGTCAACGCCGTCACCGAGTCAGCTCTGAGGTTCGCGCCGTCGCTCCTCGTCTCGGACGCCGAGATCGATCAGGCCGTCGCCATTTTAGACTCGGTGCTCGAAGGATGAGCGTCCGCCACTTCCTCGAAGTCGATGATCTCACTCCTGAGGAACTCGCCCTCGTCCTCGACCTGGCCGCCAAGCCTCAGCCTCCCCGCGTGCTGGAGGGAAAGGGGATGGCACTGGTGTTCGAGAAGCCGTCTGCTCGTACCCGCAATTCGATGGAGATGGCGGTGTTCCAGTTGGGCGGCCATCCCGTTTCCATCCGCGGCGACGAGATCGGCATCGACACGCGCGAGACCGCCGAAGACGTGGCCCGCACGCTTGGCTGCTACCACGCCGTCATCGGCGTCCGGGCCTTCGACCACTCGATGCTCCAGAGGATGGCGGACGTTGCGAGCGTGCCCGTGGTCAACCTTCTCTCCGACGCCGCCCACCCATGCCAAGCGCTGGCCGACCTCCTGACCCTGCGGGAGGAATTCGCATCGCTGACCGGCCGCAAGGTGGCGTGGGTGGGGGACGGTAACAACGTGAGCCGTTCGTTGATGTTGGCCGCGGCGATGAGCGGTATGGATGTTGCGGTTGCCACCCCTGAGGGGTACGCACTGCCGGACGAGTTCGTCGAGCGAGCCCGGCGCCACGGTGTGCGCGTGAGCACGACCATCCATCCGGCGGAGGCGGTGGAGGGAGCCGACGCGATCGCCACCGATGTCTGGGCGTCCATGGGCCAGGAGGTCGAAGCGGGCAAGCGGCGAGCCGCCTTCGCCGGTTACACGGTCGATGCCGCGCTGCTCGACCGGGCGGCCCCGACCGCCATCTTCCTGCACTGCCTTCCTGCCCACCGGGGTGAAGAGGTGACCGCCGATGCCGTGGACGGACCGCGCAGTCGCGTGTGGCGTCAAGCGACGAACCGGATGCATGCGGCGCGAGGGTTGCTGTTGTGGCTCCTCTCGTGAGGGCCGTTGCGTTTCGCCCGCCCGACCATCACCTACCCCTTTCCGCTCATAGGACGGAACGATGAGGTTGGCCAAAACGCAGCGCCAGCACCGCATCGAGCGGCTGTTGGAAGCCAACGCCGTGACCAGCCAGACGCAGCTTGTCGACCTGCTCGCTGACGATGGCGTGGTCGCCACCCAAGCGACGGTGTCGCGGGATCTCGAGGAGCTGGGCGCGGTAAAGGTGCGCATGCCCGGCGGCGACACCGTGTACGCCCTTCCCGAACTGCCCAAGGACCGGGTCGCGCCGGAGGAACACTTGCGCCGGGTGTTGGGCGACTGGGTGGTCGAAGTGGCGCACAGCGCCAACCTGGTCGTGCTGCGCACACCTCCGGGCTCGGCCCACGTGGTGGCATCGGCGCTCGACCGCGCCGGGTTGGACGGCATCGTCGGAACCGTTGCGGGGGACGACACGATCCTGGTGGTGGCGGCCGAGCGCATCGGCGGCGCCAAGGTGGCCCGACGCTTGTCGGGTATGGCGAAACTCTAGGGAAAGGGTGGACATGGCGAAGCGGGTGGTGCTGGCTTACAGCGGCGGGCTGGACACGTCAGTAGCGGTGCGCTGGCTGGGCGAGGAGTTGGGCGTCGAGGTCATCGCCGTCGCCGCCGACGTCGGGCAGGGCGGGGACTGGGACGTCAGACGGGCGCGGGCCATCGCGGCCGGGGCGGTGGAGGCCGTCGTCGTCGATTGTCGTGAAGAGTTCGCCCGCGACTTCGTTGCGCCCGCGCTGAA
>CAXMLU010000800.1:0-2673 GCA_964194255.1 uncultured bacterium | reverse complement strand
GGAGAATTCTGATGCCCGCCGGCGGGCGCCGAAGCCGAGGTTGGACCGTCGTGTCGTATTGAAGGTGAGGTCAATCCACTGAGTCATGTACTCAGACTCATTGGCCACAAGTACACCGGTCTCGTCTTGGGCGATTGAATCTCGGAGGCCTGGCACGTCGAAGGCAAGGGCGGGCGTGCCCAGTTGCGCAGCCTCCATGACGACCAGACTCCATCCTTCGAGGCGGGCAGGCTGAAGGAGCAGCCACGCTTGGGACAACAGTTCGTGCTTATTGTCTTCGCTCACATGACCAAGAAACTCCACGCCGGGCCCGGCCATCGTCCGCAGCCGATCCAGATGAGGACCATCGCCGGCGACCACCAAGCGTCCGCCGGTAATCGGCCGGACGCGTTCCCACAATCGCAACACCAGGTCGATTCGCTTGTGGGGCAGGAGACGACTTAGACAGACGAAGAGAGGCTCGGGCGACCGATGCGACGTGGGAGCCTGTCCAGTGTCGACGCCGTTAGGGACAACGCGGATATGGTTCCGGTCGACGCCGATGTGTTCGAGCTCGTTGGCGGTTGATTCGGACACCGCCATGAAGAGCCGGTGACGGTACACCCACGGCATGAGGTCGCGCTCCAACGCTCGCCCCACGGCCGCGACGGGCGGCGCGAATGACGACCCCCATGTTGGGGTGTGGATGTGGTGGACGAGACACATCGATGGGCCGCGCCTCCATAGTGGCGCGAAGAATGACATCCCGTTGGACACGTCCACCACCAGGTCGCGATCACGGAAATGGCGCAGGTAGATCGGCGGCACCCGGAGGTATTGCCCAAAGGCGGTGCCGGCCATCATGACCGGATAGGCGCGCTTCCCAACCGGCCCACCGCAGAGCAGCGCCACGTCGTGACCGCGCTCGACAAGCCCGCTGGCTAGACGATCGACCAGTACTTCTGATCCGCCGGCATTGGAGTTCGCTAGGTCCCTCCAAGCGACAAACAGGACCTTCACCGACCCCCCTCGTACCGTGAAGCACGGCCAGAACCTCTGTCGAATCCCGACCGTACTGGGAGATCAGATTAGCACTGACCGCGCGCCCGGAATGGCGTCGGCTGGGTCGATCTTCTAGTAGAGAGCCTGTTGAGGGGTCAGATACTCACGCATCGTGGTTTGGTTCCGTCGGATGATGCGCGGGCCAAAGCCGAACGACTGCGGAAGGCGAAGCGGACCTGCGGGGCCCGATCACGTCGGTGTGATGAGGGGAAGTACCGGGCCTTGGCGAGTTCGATGAGCACCAGATAAGCGGCGATCATGCACGTAAGGAAGACGAAGAAGCTGCCCGGAAGAGTGGTGAATCCGAGAGCGTGGGCGACAGAGCCCTGTCGATGGCCAGCCCACGAAAGCTCGACGATCGTGGACGACGGTCGCGCGCTCGCGGTCGGTCCGGCGGCCCGAGGGGTAGTACCTCCCGCTGACCGGGCGCCAACTGCCGCCACCGGGACGGACAGCAGCACGCAGGCGATGAGAACACGTATGCGACGCGACACAGCGACGCTTTATCGACCGCATACTGACCCGCCTGAGAAACTCGGTGCATCATCCGCCCGCAGAGAGACCGAAAGCGCGACGGGCTCAACCAGAACGGCGGCCACGATGTGGCGGAAGCCCAAACGCCTGTGCCGCCGGTGGGAGAGGTCCTTACAGGGCGTGGTCGAGCTGGCCGCGCAACGCCCCGTTCGGGCGACCACTCGTTTCAACGAGAAGGTAGAAGCCGGCTGGAGTCTTCTCGATGCTCCTGAGAAGCTTGAGCTTCATACCGTCCTCGCAACGCGCCACCGAGTCAGCCGATCCGCTCTTGCCAAACAAGGCAACCGTGGCTCCGTTGACGCGCGTCACGCCTCGGTGAAGCTCAAGGGCCGTGATCGGCCCCGTCAAGTTCGAGAAATCGGCGACGATGCAGATTCTCCGCTTCTTCTCATTGATGGTGAGGAGCGCACGCCCGCTGGCATCAGCCTGCCCGGGTCCGGGCACGACGTTGCCCGGCCTCAGTTGCGACAACAGCTTGTCCTCACAATTGTTGTCGCCGCTGTCGTTGTTGCCGATCTGGTTGCCGAGGTTGTCGTAGCCGGTGCCGCACCCTCCGTAACCGTCCAGCGGTTGGTTCGCCGCGGCCGGCGTCGCACCGCCCGTGAAGGTCCCCGTAGCTAGGGTGATGCCCAGCGCAGCCGCGAGAACAACAGCGAAGACGATGCGCACGGCAGTTCCCTGTAGAAGACCTAGCACGCGGTTCCCTTCTTAAGTACTCGTCAACCTAGCGTCTCTGCGTGTTGGAGTAAAGCTTTGCCACCGCTCTGGGCGTTTATTCCGAAATGGGCCCGAACTGCCGATCACGGCGGCGCAATGATCGGAAGGACACCAGAATCATCCAGATCAACAGGACATCGCCGGCAAGCACGACGATTGCCGGCCAGTACCAGACAAGGCCGCCGCCGGCAGGCAGACTGACGAGTCCCTCGGCCGAGCGTCGGGCGGGGTGGAAGCCGCGAAGCCAGCCCCATGCGAAAGGTTGCGCGAACAGAGCCGAGCCGGAGCGCGCGACGCGATGGAGTGGCCGGAGGAGCGATCGGTCTGAGATGGGTTGACCGGACGCAGTCACCGAGCCGATCCACGAGCGGACACGAAAGA
>CAXMLU010000799.1:0-1887 GCA_964194255.1 uncultured bacterium | reverse complement strand
CCCGCCGAGCCGTAGAAGGCGGCATCGCCGTAGTTGAAGATCCCGCCGTCCGACCCCACCAACCAGTAGCCACGCGTGGTCGGCGTCGCGGCCGATCCGACGACCGGCCGGGACAGCCGTAGGCTGTTCGCCGCGCCCATGAACGTGTCCGCGCCGTACGAGAGCACGGACCCATCGGCACCAGCCAGCCGGTATCCGTAGCCGGCGGTGACGGGCAGACCGGCGGGCGTGGCCGAGCCGCCGGTGAGGACCTCACCGGTGTGCGGAGGCAGCGTGACCACAGTCCGGGCCGTGTTGCTGAGGTCGGTGAAGCTCCCGCCCAGGGGCACGTTCACTGTCGTCGATCCTGGATTGACGACAGCTACCCCCTTGGTGAAGGCGCGCCCATAGGCGCCGCCGATCGGACCGTAGGGTCCGAGTGGCATGCCGATGTCGACGTGGTCCCAGGGGGTGGTGCCGACGATCCCGGCCGCGGTGTTGTCGCTCGAGAACGAGAAGAAATCGATGCCATTGGTCCCGAGGAGGAACGAGGCGAGGGCGAACTTATGCCACGCGGCCTTTTGTGCGGCGGTCCCACCGGCCCAGGTCTTGGTGATCGTCAGCACGGACCCGCCGGTGGCGGACAGCATGTTCACATTCATTTTCCAATCCGCGACATTCGGAAAGGCGCTGACCGGCAGACTGGCATTGCGCATCCAGATCTCCGCTGACGCGCCGTCGATGCCGCCGAGCAGGACCGATGTCGGCGCCGCCGGATCGAAGAAGGCAATGCCGCTCGCCAGCCCGTTGCCGATGACGGGACGTCCGGTGGCGGCCTTGACCTGGGCGGCCAACCCGCTCGTCGCGTTGAGCCAATCGTGCGTCGTCCATGCCTGCCCTGTCGACCGATTGATGGGCAGCGCGTTCACATAGCCACTGAACATGGTGGCCGGACCGAGCATGTCGAGAAAGCATCCGTCGTAGTGACTGGCGGCGAGCTCGGATTGACAGGTGGTCATCCGGTCGCCGATCCATCCGGGGTTGGTGGGATCCATGAGGAAGTTCCCGAATCCGGCGGAGACCACCTTGCCGCCGTGGGCATCCTGGGAGTACCAGCTCGACGGGTACGACGTTCCGGGCTGCGAATACGTTCCGTTCAGATAGGCGTAGAGGAACAGGGTCGGATTGGCGGCCTTCATCGCCCCTACAAAGGGGTCAAATGTTCCCTGGTTGGCCACGATGACGTTGTACTGCTGGGCGATCTGCACGGCTTGGGCGGCATTGACGTTCATGCCCGGCGCCATGTTGGCGGCTACCCAGGTCCGCATGGCTCCCCCGGTGCTGGGCGCCACATTGGTCGACCCGACGACGGCCGGTGTCGAACTGCTCGGACGGGCCACACTGGCACTCGACCGCCCGACCAGGATGCTTGCGGCCAGCGCCAGGCCGGCCGCCCCGCATACTCCGAGAGTTGTTCGAGTACGGCGTTGACGGCGAGATGCCCGCCCAGGAACTTGACCCGCGTGCATCACGCTCACAACCACCCTCCGTTGGACATCGTCTCGGCTTCCTCACGTCGCTGAACACGCAATTGCCGACATCAAGCAACGATTCCGCGGCAACACTGCCGCCCTCCGCCTTCGATTCAAGGGATCAACCACGCGCCCGCAGCGCGCCCCGCAAAAGACCCCCGGGTCTGTTTCGGGCTGAGTCTGTCAGCTATCGCGCGTGCTCGCCACACCGTAAAGGGTGCAGGGCACGCCTTCTTCGCAGAGGGGTTGTATTCGTCGCGAAACTTTGCGCGAATCTGGACTACTTGGCGATACCGACGATGGGCTTGTTCAGTGCCTGGGCGCCCGTCGAACCGAAGAAGCCGGCGTCGCCAAACGTGAAGATGCCGCCGTCGGA
>CAXMLU010000798.1:0-2511 GCA_964194255.1 uncultured bacterium | reverse complement strand
GCGCCGACGACTACCTGGTGAAGCCCTTCTCACCCGGGGAGCTCGCAGCGCGTGCTCGATCGGTGTTGCGCCGCACCACCCACTCAGGCCACGACACCACACCGTTTGAGCCCACCGGCTCCGGCGTGGAGATCGACCGAGAGTCGCGACACGTCTGGATTGATGGCGAACTCATCGATCTCGTGGCCAAAGAGTTCGATCTGCTCGCGTACTTCGTCGACCATCCGCACCGCGTCTGCACTCGATCGGAGCTGCTCACGGCGGTCTGGTCGAGCCACCTGGGGTGGCAGACCGAGGCGACTGTCACCGAGCACGTCTACCGGCTCCGACAAAAGATCGAAGACGATCCGCGTCATCCCCGACGGCTGCGGACGGTGCGCTCGGTCGGTTACCGGTGGGAGGGCTGAACGTGCTCTCCGGCGACGAGGTGACTGCGGTCCTCGACCATCAGACGGCCGTGATGGAGCGACTCACATCGGGAGCGTCACTTCCCGATGTGCTCGACTGCATCGTACTCGCGCTCGAAGAGCTGATGCCTGCGAGCCGATGCTCGATCCTATTGCTAGACGATGCCGGGACGCTCCGCCACGGGTCGGCACCCACGCTTCCAACCGAGTACTCCACCGCCATCGACGGCCTGGTCCCCGGGCCACTCGCAGGCTCGTGCGGAGCAGCGGCTCACTTCGGCGAACCGGTGATCGCCGTGGACGTCTCGACCGACCCTCGCTGGGAGCGCTTCCGGGACCTCGCCGCACGCCACGGGTTGCGCGCCTGCTGGTCGACTCCGATCCGATCCCGAACCCAGGTCATCGGGACCTTCGCCGTCTACAGCCAGACGCCCCACAAGCCCGACGAGCGAGACGAGGAGCTGGTTCGCCGCTTCACACACCTGACCTCGCTCGCCGTCGAGCACGACCGGGCGTCGAGGGAACGAGAGGCACGACACGAGGCCGACCTCGCCCGTCAGACCGCCGAGCGCGCCAACCACGCCAAGTCGCAGTTCGTCACGGCGCTTAGCCACGAGCTCCGGACGCCGCTGCAGTCGATCACCGGGTTCACCGAGAACCTGCAGACTCTCGACCTATCCCCGGATCAACGCCGCGTCGCGCTCGAACGGATCGCGGCCGCCGCGACACACATCCTGTCGATCGTCGACGACGTCCTCGACCTGGCACGCGTCGAAGCGGACGCCATGCCGATCGAGCTGGAAGACCTCGACGCCCGCGAGGTGATCGTTGCGTCGCTCGACCTGATAGAGCCCCTGGCAGCCCAGCGCGACATCGAGGTCGAGCGCAGTGGACCGTCGGTGGCGGTCCGCGCCGATCGGCGTCGTCTCCAGCAGGTAATCCTTAACCTCGTGTCAAACGCCGTCCGGTTCTCACCACCGAACGGCCATATCCGAGTCGACATTGAAGCCGGAGACCCCTGCGCCCGTATCCATGTAGTCGATCAAGGCCCTGGGATTCCCGACGAGCTTCTGGCTCGACTGTTCGTGCCGTTCGACCGCCTCGGCGCCGACGCCGGCCGCGAAGGTGGCGCCGGGCTCGGCTTGGTGCTCGCTCGACGCCTTACCGAGGCCATGAGCGGAACGCTCGAGCTCAAAAGCGTCGTCGGAGTCGGTACCCACGCCATGGTGACCCTGACCGCAACCGATCCGCGTTGCGCCCCGCACATCTTGCCCCCACCATCGCAGCTATCCGCAGGTGTCACCGCAGCTCCCTCTGTGCAGGTTCAGCTTCGCGCCGATCGCTCCGCACGCTATTGATGCGTCGAGCACCAGGCGACGAGGTTGGCCGACCCGCCACCACGTGCATCTTCAACGAGAAGCGGGCCATGGATGCGTCACGTCGAGCCAAGATGCCGCGCTCCGGCGCGACGAATTGGGATGCTGGAGCGGTCCGAGTTCGACGCGGCCACTGACGTCCCTCACCGCTTGAGGCCAGGTCCCTGATTCCCCGGCCCCCCGAAGTGCCGGACCGGGCGCAGAAACTGGCGCGAGCACAGGGTGCGGCTGCGCCTTTCGATGGGCGCCCCGAACAACGATCGAACCGTCGCGGCGTTGCGCCGACGTGTCTCAGACTGCGACACAGTCGGCGTTCCGGCCCTCGCCCATTTGCCAAACCGGGCCACGGGCGGTCACGCAGAGTGCGAGCCGCGGCGAGGTCGTCGTTGGCCGCGCCCGCGCGATTTCTGCTGACCGCCGACACACAATCGCAGCAAACCAACGGTGGACCCGGTGCTTACGACACCGCGGCTAAGGCGAGTAGAGCTGAGGGCAGTCCGCCTGGTCGATGCGAGTACAGGAGCACACGCACTCGGTGTCCAGGCGCGGTGCGATAAGACAGGAGATCCATGTTCGGTGAGCCGGTTTGATCGGCGGCCTGGTGGGCTCGGTCGGGTCGATCACCCCAAGGTCAGTCTCGGAGCCCTACCCACCCGCTCAGCGTAGAACGTGAAGAAAGCCCCGCACCTGCCAGCGCTACCCGACTGTTGAGCGACACGCTCGTTGAG
>CAXMLU010000797.1:0-2195 GCA_964194255.1 uncultured bacterium | reverse complement strand
CAGTGATCTTGGGGGCCTCGTGTGACTGAAGAACGGCGCCAATGTGATCGCGGCGCGCCGTCCTTGGCGGGCACGCCGTTTTGGCTCGGGGGGCGAGCGCGGCGCTGGGAAGCGTTGGTGGGTGCTGGGGCCCTGTCGGCGTCAGTGGTTCTTGCCAGTGTGCTGGCCGGGCGCAGCGAGCCGTTGCTCTATCTGGTGTTCGTGGGCTGGTCGGGGGCGGCGGTGTTCCTGGGCGACGCCCAGCGCGGCCGGCGACAGCACCTGGTCGACATGGCGGCGCGTGCGGTGGAGTCGGAACGTAGCCGCGAGGCGGAGATCGCCCGGCGGGTAGCGGAGGAGCGTTTTGCGTATCGCCCGGGACCTGCACGACAGCGTCGCCCACTCGATGGCGACGATCAATGTCCAGGCGGGCGCCGCGTCCTATGTCGTGGATCGCCGCCCGGAGGCCGCCCGGGAGGCCTTGGCTGCCATTCAGGTGACGTCGGCGGCGGTGCTCGAGGAGTTGGCGGCACTGCTCGGAGTGCTCCGAGGCGGCCACACCGGGGACCGGGCGCCGCCGGTGACGCTCGTGGCGGTGAGCGAGGTGATCGAGTCCGCCCGGCGGGCGGGCGTCGGCATCGAATTGACCATGGAAGGACCGCTGGCGCGGGTGCCCCAGCCGGCCAGCGGCGCCGCCTACCGGGTCGTGCAGGAGTCGCTTACCAACGTGTTGCGCCATACCAGCGGCGCCGATGCCGTGGTGTGTCTCGTCGTGGAGGTCGTCGATGGTGGCGGTTCGCCGAGTGCGTCGACGGGCGAGGCGGGGATGGGTTTGGTCGGTATGAGGGAGCGGGTGGAAGCAACAGGAGGAACGCTGAACGCCGGACCGCGCCCTGGTGGCGGGTTCGAGGTGTCGGCGCGCTGGCCGGGTCGGGCGTGATCCGGGTCGTCCTTGCTGATGACCAGCCGCTGGTGCGCGCCGGGTTCCGGATGCTGCTCGACGTCGAGGATGACATCGAGGTGGTAGGCGAGGCCAACGACGGGCTCGACGCGCTGGACGTGGTGCGCCGCACCCGTCCCGATGTCGTGCTGATAAACGTGCGGATGCCCCGACTCGACGGCCTGGGCGCGCTGGAGGCCATCGTCGCGGATCGTGACCTGGTGGGTGTGAGGGTGCTTGTGCTCACCACGTTCGAGCTCGACGAGTACGTGTTCGAGGCGCTTCGGGGAGGCGCCAGCGGGTTTCTGGTCAAGCACACCCAGCCTGCTGATCTGGTACGGGCGGTACGGGAGGTGGCCCGGGGTGAATCCCTGTTGTCGCCCACTGTCACCCGGCGTCTGATCGAAGAGTTCGCCCTCCGCTCGCCTCGCGCAGGGGCGACGCCGCCGAGTATGGCAATCCTGACGCCGCGTGAACGCGAGGTGGTGGCCCTGGCCGCCGGCGGTCTCACCAACGACGAGATCGCCGCCGCGCTCGTGATAAGCCCGGCCACGGCCCGCACCCATGTCAGCCGGGCGACGGTCAAGCTCGCGGCCCGCGACCGGGCCCAGCTCGTCGTGTTCGCCTACCAGTCGGGGCTTCGGCGCCGGGCCGGGCGTATCGCCGCAATGAGCGCAGGTTCCCGTGTCCACTTTTTGCCATGAGGAGGGGCAGGTTGACGCCCGCCTCGGCGAGATGTGTCAATGCGGAGTGGCGGAGCTGGTGCAGCGTCCAGCCCGTGGTCGTCTCGTTCAGTGAACTCCGCTTGAACAGGTACTCGGCCCGCTCGTAGGAGAGCCGGCCGCGGCCCGTGACTGGGCAGGCGTCGACCCGGGCTGGGACCCGGGCCGGTGCTGGGCCGGCGGTCGGCGAGGAAGAGCGAGCCGATGTCTCGGCCAGCGGTCAACCGGGGCAGCAGCCGCGCGGAGCCCGACTGGAAGTGCAACCAGTCGGTGTCGCCTCCTTTGCGCACTACCCGCAGCCGTTTGCTTGCCAGGTCACGATCATCCACGTCTGCTGACAGCACTTCTTCGGCGCGCGCCGCGTTCCCATGGAGCAGCCGCCACAGACACTTCTCCCGAACGGCGATGTCGTCGCGCCGGAAGAGCCGCTACAGCGCGGCGTCGGGGATGGCCTTGGTGCGATCCTCGGGCTCCTTGCGCCGCTCCAGCACTGCTGCTGGGTCCCCAGCTAGCCAGCCCGTTGCGTCGGGCGTAGGCGGTGAAGGATCGGATGG
>CAXMLU010000796.1:0-2375 GCA_964194255.1 uncultured bacterium | reverse complement strand
CCCGCCGCCGACCTGCTCGGCCCCCCACCGCTCTCCGGCCCCGTCGTCCGAGACGCCGGCCTGGCCGGCATCCTCACCGTCGCGATCGCATACGGCGACGAGCAGCTGCAGGTCGAGGTCTTGGCCCCCGACGGCCCCGCCCCCGGCACCCGAGCCCAGCTCGAGGCCATCCTCCCGGGCGGCCGCAGCGCCACCATGTTCGCGCGGCCATGCGGGACGGGCTGCTTGACCCAGCATCTCGCCCTGCCCATCGGATCGACCCGGCTGTCCGTCAGCGCGACTGCGCCCGGTTGGACCGGCGGCACCTTCAGCACTGTTCTGCCCGCACCGCCCCCCGCGGAGGAGCCGGCACTGCTCACCAGGCTCATCGAGCGCATGCGGGCCGTCCCCCGTATGGCGATCACCGAGGACACGAGCAGCGGGCCGGGCGCCCACCCCCCTCCTGTCGACTACCAGTTCTCGGGTTCGGAGTTCCTGTCCACCGAGCCCTATGCGGGCGGCGCCGCCAGCGACGTCGCGCTGCTGCCGGACAAGACTGGCTTTCGTCTCTACGTGTCAGGCGATCGGATCTGGGTGACGGTGTGGGTCAACGACACTGGAAGGATCTCCCGCGAACAGGTCGTTGACGTCGGTCACCAGATCGAGCGGACGTTTCGCTATCCGAGCCCGTGAGCCGTCCTTGCCGTGCGGTCCAAATACAACGATGACAGGATGGTCTCGGACACGGTGTCGTTACAAGAAAGCCGGGCGATGACGACCAGCGGTGCGATACGAGGCCCTCGCGGCCAGATCCTCGGACTCATCGTGGGCGCCACAATCCTCATCGCCGCCTGTGGTGGGCGCTCCAAGCCGACCGCCGTCAATACGCCGACGCCGTCTAGCTCGCCCGCCGGCTACCTGATCCAGGCCCAGAGCAACCTCTCGGTAGGCACAAGTCGCTTCGTGTTTGGCATCGCGGATCCCAACAACGCCCTCATCACGACCGGCCAGCCGCAGGTGTTCGTGGCCCAGGACCAGCACTCCCAGGTCATCGGCCCGTTCCAGGCCAGCTGGCAGGCCTGGAGTCCGTCCCAGGGTGACACCTTCGGCAAGCCGCCGATCCCCGGCTTCTTCGCCGCCCAGGTCACCGTCCCCGCAGCTGGCAACTGGCTTATCGGAATCCGCGACACCGTGGCCGGCAGGGAGATCGACGCCAGCGCGACAATCCCGGTGGTCACCCAGCAGGTGGCCGCCGTCGGCAGCCGCGCCCTCTCCGAGGCGACGCCCGTGGCCACCACCGAGGCCGATGCGGCCAAGATCGACACCCGCCAACCGCCGACTCCGATGCACTACATCAGCCTCGACGCCGCCCTCCGCAACGGGAAGCCGACGGTGCTGGTGTTCGCCACGCCGCAGTTCTGCCAGACCCGGCTGTGCGGCCCCGTGGTGGACGAGGTCCTCACCGTCTACAGCGGGGTCGGCGCCGCTCGGGCCAACTTCGTCGACGTCGAGATCTATCCGACACACGACACCAACAACCCCGCCCCCGAGTTCCTGCGCTGGGGCTTTCAAACCGAGCCTTGGGTCCTAGTCATCGACCGTGACGGGATCATCCGAGCCCGCTTCGAGGGTCCGTCGGTCGCCGGAGAGGTCCAGGGCGCCCTCAGCCCACTGCTCTCGCCGGCGTGACACCGCCGAGCCGTCGGCGGTTCAGGCGCGGCGGCGCCGCTGTCGTGTTCGCGGTCATCGTGAGCATGGTCTCGCCTGCGGCCGCGCACTTGGCCATCCGCCTCGACATCCGCTACCCGCAGCCCGGCGCGCACGTCGGCCACGACGTTGACGTCGTCGTCTTCGCGCAGCCAACCCTGGCCGGCGTCGCCCAGACCACCTACTCGGCCACGCTCGACGGCCATCCTCTCGACCCGCGAACGGGCCGGTTCGTGGCCCAGGCTGAGGCGCCGCTGATCCGAGCCAACACAGACACCCGTATCCCGCTGCGCGGGCTCCCCAGGGGCCCGCACGAGCTGGCCATCGCCTACCGCCCGGACGCGGACATGCCGATCTTGCACACCTCCGTGGCTTTCACCGTCGGCGGCGGAGGCTCGCATGGCGCGCTGCTGGCCGTGGTCCTCGCCGTGGTTGCCTTGGGACTAATGGCGCTTGCCGTGTTGGGCTTGCGTCGTCGCCGTTCCAAGCAAGCGCAGGCGTCCGCGTCTGCACGCGGAGTCGGGAGCTCAGCGGGAGGCGACCCGCAAGCCAGCAAAGGCGAGAAGCAGACCGCCGAATTGGCCGATCACGTGGCGGTCACCGAAGCGCAGGATCATGGAACTGGATAAGGACGCGACAAAGCTGCGACGAACAACGTCCGCCCGCCGGCACAGGCTGCCCATCCGCTA
>CAXMLU010000795.1:0-3838 GCA_964194255.1 uncultured bacterium | reverse complement strand
TCGGACGATGGCCGGGACGGTGTACTACGACGAGGCCGCCATGCTGGTCGCCAATCTCGGAGCCGCGTTCCTTCGGTACGGGGTCGAGGCCCGGCACCTTCGCCTCTACAAGAACGCGGCCGAACGAGAGGCCGGCTTCATCGAGCAGGTGGTCACCCCGCTGCTCAAGCAGCGCAACCCGCAGTCGCGCCGTCAGGCCGTCGACACGATGGCCGAGCTGACCCGACTTGGTCATGAGCTGCGAGCCGCCCTCGTCCGCCAGGCGCTGCAGGATCTCACCGGGCCCTGAAGGTGGTCGACATCGGGCTGGGACCCGCCCCCCGGGTGATCATCACCACGGAGGAGCTGCGGGAAGGCGTGGACCGCCTGGCGGGGGAGCTTTCGGCTGACTACACCGACGGCGTGCTGCTGGTCGCCGTGCTGAAAGGAAGCGTGCTATTCCTCGCCGACCTGGTGCGCCGGATGCGGATCCTGCCCGAGATCGACTTTCTGGCCATCTCCAGCTACGCCGAGGGAACGGGACGGGTACGGATCGTCAAGGACCTGGACGTGGACATCTGCGACCGCGACGTGGTCCTGATCGAGGACATCATCGACACCGGCCTTACCCTCACTTACATCCTGGGCGAGCTGAATCGGCGACAGCCTCGTTCCCTCGAGGTGTGCGCGCTTCTCGACAAGCGTGTCCGGCGGATCGTTCCCACCCCGGTGCGGTATGTGGGGTTCGCCATCGAGGACGACTTCGTCCTGGGCTACGGACTCGACTACGCCGAGCGGTACCGGAACCTTGACTGCGTGGTGGCCGGCGACCTGAACAGCCTGCGCGACGACAGGGACGCGCATGTGAAGCAGATATTCGCGGAGTAAGTTGAAGCCATGGTGGAGATGCACCTCGCCGCCGTACGTGTCGAGTTGCCCACAAACACGCCGATCCTTCTGCTCCAGGAAGCCGACGGTGCTCGCCGGACGTTGCCGATCTATATCGGGGCGGCCGAAGCCACCGCCATCGCCTACGCCCTCCAGGGCGTCCAGACGGCCCGGCCGATGACCCACGACCTGATGCGGGACCTGCTCGAGGAGCTCGGCGCGTCGCTGGATTCGGTGGTCATCACCGAGCTGCGGGACAGCACCTTCTACGCCGAGCTGCGCCTCACCCTCGGAGGTCGGCAGCACGCCGTCTCCAGCCGGCCATCCGACGCCATTGCCCTGGCCGTACGGCTGGGAACGACCATTTATGCCGATGACGCCCTAATCGACGCTGAAGGTGTGGTGCTGGCCGCGGATGCGGAGGAGGATGCCGAGCCCCCCGAGGCGGAAGAGCTGGTGGAGCAGTTCAGCGAGTTCATCAAGACCATCCGGCCGGAGGATTTCTCGTCCTGAACCTCTAGCAAGCGTTGACGGCTCGCCCAGGAAGCTTTAGCCTCGCGTCACACGCGCGTAACTACGCCGCTGTGACACAGGAGGCCGAGAACGACGGCACATGACGCGGCGACAGGTTTCCGGGGGCCCCAGGTGTGCTCGATTGTGGGGATTTCGTACCGACAGCTTGATTACTGGGCCCGGACCGATCTCCTCAAGCCGTCGATCAGTGAAGCCCGGGGGAGCGGCACGCAGCGCCGGTACTCCTACCGCGATCTCCTGGAACTCAAGGTCATCAAGCAGCTACTCGACGCTGGCGTCTCCCTGCAGTCGGCCCGCCGAGCCATCACCTGCTTGCGGGAGAGCGGCGAGGATCCGGCGTCGGCCAACCTGGTGCTGAACGGGACCACATCGGTGCTGGTGCACACCGGTGAGGAGATCATTGACCTGCTCAAGGGCGGTCAGGGCGTGCTCAATATCGTCCCCATGGCCGGCTTGGTCCAGGAGTTGGACGCGGCGATCACCCGGCTCATGGTGGGTTCAGATGGCCTGGTCCTGACGGACGTGCCTTCCGCCGTGGCGAGCAGCGGGGGCTAAGGCTCTGGTCACGGGTGCGTCCGCCCCGGAGCCGGTCCCCACGCCGACCCCTGCTGTAACGGCAGACGGCGTGCGTTTCGCTCACGCCTCGGAGCGCCAGTTTGCCTTGTTGCTGGACTTCTACGGTGTCGCCTGGCACTACGAACCGACCGAATTCATCCTGGAGTGGGACCGTCACGGTCAACCCGTGCAGGCCTTTCGCCCTGACTTCTACCTTCCCGACTACAACCTCTATATCGAGATCACCACCCTCAACCAGAAACTGGTGACCAAGAAGAACCGCAAGATCCGCCGCCTCCGAGAGCTTCACCCTGAGGTTGAGGTTAAGATTTTGTACCAGCGCGACTACCTCAACCTCTTGATGAAGTTTGGACTTGAGGAGGGCGTTGGCGACGCTCCGCCACCGCCCGTTCCGCTGGCTCGACGTCACTAAGCTGACCCGGGTGCCCGACGCCCCCCTTCGACGGTCCCCGCTGGACGCCGAGCACCGCCGCCTCGGAGCCAAGATGGTCGCCTTCGGCGGCTGGGAGATGCCCGTGGCCTATCCCCTTGGCACCGTCGCCGAGCATCGCGCCTGTCGCGTCGACGCGGTCGCCTTCGACGTCAGCCATCTCGGCACCGTCCGGGTCGAGGGCAGCGATGCCTTTGCCTGCCTGCAATCCAACCTGACCAACGATCTCGGACGCATCGGCTCGGGTCGGGCGCAATACACCCATCTCCTCGATCCCGTCGATGCCAGTGTTCTCGACGACATCATCGTGTGGTGGGTCAACGAGGAACGATTCGACGTCATGCCGAACGCCTCCAACACCAGCCGGGTGGTGGGCGCCCTCGGTGGTGTCGACGTCACGGCCACCCGGGCCGTGATCGCGATCCAGGGCCCCAACGCCCGCGCCAAGCTGGCCGCGGTGAGTCCGGAGGCGGCCACCGTGCCCCGATTCGGGGTCATCGCCTTTCGCTGGCAGGGAGTCGACGCCGTGGCCGCCGGCACCGGCTACACCGGCGAGGACGGCGTGGAGTGCGCCATTCCGGCCGAGGCAGCGCCAGCCTTCTGGTCCGCGGTCCTGGATGCGCAGGTAATCCCGGCCGGACTCGGCGCCAGGGACACCCTGCGACTCGAGGCCGGGCTGCCGTTGCATGGCCACGAACTAGGACCAGGCATCACCCCCCTCCAGGCCGGCCTGAACTGGGTGGTGCGGTGGGACGCAGGGGATTTCCAGGGGCGAGACGCTCTGGCCGCGGAGCGGGACAGCGGTGTCGCCCGCCGGCTGCGTGGGCTCCTGATGGAGGGCCGCCAGCCCCCCCGCCAGGGCTACCAAGTGCTGGTCGAGGGCAAGCCGGCTGGCGAAGTGACCAGTGGGAATTTTTCGCCGATGCTGGAGCGGGGGATCGCCCTGGCGTTCCTGCCCCCGTCCGTCGAGCCCGGAGCCGTGGTCGAGGTGGACATGCGAGGCAAGCTGGCGCCCGCCTCCGTCGTACCCCTGCCATTCGTCACGAAGAAGAAGGGTTGATAGGCCGGATCTGATGAGCCAGACCTGATGGGCCACTTCGTTCCCCACACCGATGCCGAGCTGGCCGAGATGCTGGCCTTCATCGGCCTGTCGTCGCTCGATGAGTTGTTCGACGCTGTCCCCGCCGCCCTCCGCGTGGCGGCCGGCGGGCTGCCACTGGCCCCCGGCCTGTCGGAGTTCGATGCGCTGGCGGCCATGGAGGCCCTGGCCAGTGCCAATCGCCCGTGCGGCCCGGACCTGCTTTGCTTCGCCGGGGCCGGCGCCTACGACCACGAGATACCCGCCGCCGTGCGTCGGGTGGCCTTCCGATCCGAGTTCGTCACCGCGTACACGCCGTACCAACCGGAGGTGTCCCAGGGCATCCTCCAGGC
>CAXMLU010000794.1:0-1800 GCA_964194255.1 uncultured bacterium | reverse complement strand
GCTCGGCGATGATGTTGCGCTGGATCTCCGAAGAGCCACCGGCGATGGTGGTGGCAAAGCTCATAAAGAAGCCCCGCACCCAGCGGCCGTGCTCCTCGCCGATCACCGGATCGATCACTCCCCCGTAGGGACCGAGGAGCTCCATGCCGAGCTCGAACAGCGACTTCTGCAGCTCGGAGCTGGCCAGCTTCAGGTAGGAGTGCTCCGGCGCGGAGCTGCCCTGGGCGAAGCTTGTGAATCCCTTGTAGCCGAGGGCGCGCAGACTCGATGCCTGCTCGTATCCCTCGGCCAGCTTCCGCCGCACGATCGGGTCGCCATCGATGCCGAGTTTGCGGGCCAGCTTGGCCAGGTCGGCGACGGCCTGCTCGCAGCCGGCCACGCCTTGCACCCACAGCCCGCCCCGCTCGTGGGCCAGGGAACCCATCGTGATCCGCCAGCCGTCGTTCATGTGTCCAATCAGCCGGTCGGCGGGCACCATCACGTCGGTGAAGAACACCTCGGCGAACTCCGCCGCGCCGGAAAGATGGCGCAGAGGGCGGACATCGATGCCCGGCATATCCATGTCCAGGATGAGGACGCTGATGCCCTTGTGCTTGGACACCGTCGGGTCGGTGCGCACGTAGCAGAAACACTTCTCGGCCACCATCGCGTAGGACGTCCACACCTTCTGGCCATTGACGATGAACGAGTCGCCGTCGAGCACCGCTCGGGTGGACAACGATCCAAGGTCGGACCCGGCGTCGGGCTCGCTCATCCCGATGCACCACACCGTGTCGCCGCGAATGGCGGCCGGTGCCATCGCCCGCTGCTCGTCGTTGCCGAACTCGATCAGGCTGGGGCCGACGATGGCGTAGCCGGGGAAGTGAAACGCCCGTTGGATGCCACGGCTGGCCAATTCCTCCAGGAACACCATCGTCTGGACCGGCGTGGCGTTGCGCCCACCAAGCTCGGGCGGGTAGCCGGGAACCATCCAGCCATTGTCGAACAGACAGGCCTGCCACTCCCTCGCCCAACGAGGAATGATGGCGTTCCCGGACTCGCCGTCCATGCTGGCGTAGTCCCGACGGACCTTGGCCTCCGGTGGGGCGTGCGTGTCCAAGAAGTCGACCAGCTCGGCCCGGAACGCCTCTACATCGGCACCCCAGCCGAGCTGCATCAGGCCTCGACGTCGAAGAAGAAGGGGGGCACCGCGCCGCCACCGGCGGACTTAACAAACAGGTGGCTCTGCGCGCCGGCAATGGCGTCGACCGTCCACGGCTTGTCGGCCGTGGCCGCGCTCACCGGGCGCCAGCCCTGGAGGAGCTGGACCACTCCGCCTTGCACCTTGAGCACCTGGCCGGAGACCCCGGCGGACAGATCGGAGGCCAGCCACGCCACCACCGCAGCCACGTTCTCCGGGGCGAAGCGATCGAAGTCGCCTTCTTTCTGCTTCATGAAGTCCCCGCCCAAGGCTTCGGTGAGCCGCGTGCGGGCCATGGGGGCGATGGCGTTGACGCGGACCCCGATGCGCTCGAGCTCGCGCGCTTGCACGATCGTCATCGACGCGATGCCGGCTTTGGCGGCCGCGTAGTTCACCTGGCCGGCGTTGCCGTAGAGACCGGATTCAGATGAGGTGTTGACGACCTTGGCGTTCACCGGCTCGCCGGTCTCCTTCGACTTCTGTCGCCAGTAGGCCGACGCATGACGGGTCGGGCAGAAGTGGCCCTTCAGGTGGACGTTGATCACGGCATCCCAGTCGGCCTCATCCATGTTGAAGCTCATCTTGTCCCGCAGGATGCCGGCGTTGTTGACCAGGATGTC
>CAXMLU010000793.1:0-1588 GCA_964194255.1 uncultured bacterium | reverse complement strand
TCCTCAACGAGCGTGTCGCTCAACAGGCGGACGGCCCACCACGACATCGAACTCAACACAGCGCTGCAGATCGTCCATCGCTCCGGTGTGCTCCCGCTCCTCGAGCCCCATTTCGATCGTCAGGTCGGCCGCCCCCGCACCCTCCCGCTCCAGGCCTTCTTGGTGGCGGCCCAGCTCAATGCCATGCACCGCCACCACCACGGACACCTGGTGGAGATCGCCCGCATCCTCAACGCCCTGACCGGTGAGCAACAGTGCCGGCTCGGGATCGGGCGATGGGATCCGGCCGAGGCGTATGACCGGGTCGAGCGGATCTTCGTGGATCTTGCTCGGATCGTGGACGAGGGCGGCGAGCTCGACGCCGACGGCTTCGCCAACCGGATTGCGACCGCGGCCGTGCCGGATGACCTACGCGTGTCGTCCTCGGTGGCGGTGGACGGCACCGATCTGGAGACCTGGGGAGCCCTACACGGCGATCCCGAGACCGTCGACTTGGACGGCGAAGCCACCAAGACCCAGCTCATTGACGAGGCCGAGGCCCGCCGGCACCGGCGGCCGATCCGTCGGGCTCGGGTCTTCGCGGTCGGCCCGGACGGCCGCAACGTCTACACCCGAGACCCGGACGCCCGGGCCGGGCATCGCTCGGCCACCAACTCCCGGCCCGCCGGACCCTACGTCGGATTCGAACTCCACCTGGCCGTGCAGGCCCGCGACGTGCGCTGGACCAACGGCATCGACAGAACCACCCTGGGTCCCGAAGTCCCAGGCATGATCACCGCCTTCAGCCTTCTCCCCGCCGGCAGCCATCGGGCCAATGCCATCGTCCCCGCCCTGTTACGAGATCCCACCATCAAAGAGGTGGTGTGGGATCCCGGCTACTCGCTGTGCCGGCCCGAAACGGCGGCTTGGCCCCTGGCCCGAGCCGGCGTTGAGACCACCTTCCAACCTGTCACCCATCAGCGCGGCATCCGACCCTTCGCCGGCGACGCCCTCCTCATCGACGGCACCCTGTTCTCCAGCCTGTTGCCCGACGAGCTCCGTGATCTGCCTATGCCACCACGGGGCGCCGCCGAAGAGGAGAAGCTGGTCTATGAGGCGGCGTTTAACCGGCGGGCCCGCTGGCGCTACGTCCGCCACGCCGGCCCCGACAGCGACGGCGCCACCCGCTGGCGCTGCCCGTTCTGCGCCGGCCTTCTCCGCAGCCGAGCTTTTCCTCGCACCATGCGACGGTCCCGGACCGCCCCGCTCGTCCTCGTCGATGGCAAACACTGCTGCGACGGAACCCTCACCGCCCAGGCGGCCGAGCTGGCGCTATGGCAGCGCATCCTGCCCGGCACCACCGCCTGGCGGATCTCCATGGGCCGCCGCCAGGTCGTCGAGTCCGTCAACGCCGCACTCAAAGGCGCCTTCGTCGACCTGGCCCGCGGCTTCCTTCGCGTGATGGGACTTACCAAGGCGACCATCCTGCTCGGCTTCACCCTCGCCGCGTACAACCTGGATCGGATCCGCTCCTACCGAGCCAAGCACCGCCTCCCAACAGACGGAGACGATGGGGCAGCCGAAGAGTCGCCGACCAAGGCTCGGCGGG